>PYEQ01000129.1 GCA_003017785.1 filamentous cyanobacterium CCP5
ACCTTGGGACGGCTCTCCGCCCAGATGTTTGATGAGGTAATAGTCAAGGAGGATGACGATACCCGCGGCCGTCCCCGGGGAGATGCGGCGGACTGGATTACCAAGGGCATTCAGGAGGTCAAAGCAAGCTGTGACTATCGCACTATTCTGAATGAGGAGGAGGCGATTAATACGGCCCTGGATACGGTGCCCAAAGGCGGCCTCGTAGTGATTCTGCCGGAAAGCGTGAGTCGGGCGATCGCCCTGATTGATGCCCGTAATCCTCTCCCCGATTCGGGACTCAATACGGTGACGGTAGAGGCCAGCAGCTCATCGCAGCCCGCTGCTGATTCGTCGGAAGAGACCTTTGCTGAAGCCCACTAGCGGGAAGTTCATGCAGAGCTAATTCAGGTTGATTAGCCGATTAGTTAGCTGCTGGACTTGCAGGCTGATCTCCAGATCTTGAGCCAGGTTCAGAGCCTGGCGATAGGCTCCAAGGGCGGCGGCGGAGTCTCCTATGGCCTCGTAATAGTCACCAAAGTAGGTCAGGGTCAGCACCGTCTGAGCGGTCGGGTCGGCTGACGACAGGGTCAAGGCTGCCCGGCGATCCAGCAGCCGAGCCACCACCGGCCATTCTTGACGATCGGTGTGGACGGCCCGTAGACCATCTAAGGACTCTAGCTGAATGCGGCGATCGCCCAGCCGCTCCCCGGCATTCAGGGCAACCCGATAGGCCCCAATCGCATTGGTCAGCCGCCCCGAGCGATGATAAACCCGGGCCAAGCCGTTAAAGGCGTTGGCTCGACCGGGCAAGTCTCCAGCGGTGAGACGATAGGCGATCGCCGATTCATAATATTTTTCGGCTTCTGCCAGGTTCCCTTCCAGGGTCGCCACCAGGCCTAAATTACTCAGAGACAGGCCAATGCCGCCAGTGTGGGGAATGGATTCCGCTGTCTCCAGGGCCCGGCTAAAAAATGCCTTGGCCACCGATATATCGCCCCTCTGGAGGAAAAGGGTGCCCAGGTTATTCAGTCCATATACTTCGCCAGCGGGCTGTCGGTTGTCTCTGGCGATGGCAACCCGTCGCCGCAGCAGCTGCTCGGCGGGGTCGTAGCGCCCCAGTCGGGCCAGGGTCACCCCCATCTGGTCATAGACTCGGCCAAGGGATTCTGTCTCCCCGAGGGCCTCATAAATCTCGGCGGCTTCTGCCCAGGAGGCCAAGGCCGATTCATACTGTTCGGCCGCTGCTTGATCGGCGGCTAGCCGCAGCCAGCGATCGGCGACGTTGCGGGCCGGACCTTGATTAGAGTTGTAGGGGGGGATGTCGAGCTGCTGATCCAGGTCCAATCCTTTGACCGGCGGGGCGATCGCTAGGGATCCCACGACAATTGCACCTAACACTATCTTCGGCAGCAGCCTAGTCACTCTAGTTCGACTCCATTCTCCAGAACTGGAAATACAACGTTGGGCCGATGCAGCCCAATGAATCAGCCGGTCGGCCCTCGACTAGTTATTTGAACCATCTCCTTCCCGGGCGGTAGCCAGCTCAGGCACCTGCATGAGCTGATCCAGAGAAGAAGATTCAAACTGGCCCAGGTCGGTTGCGTTCAGACTGCCCTCGAAGGCCGCCCAATCATCGAGATAAATCCCTTGAATGTCCGCTGGCATAGCTGCCTGTAGCTGCTGATAGGCATCCTGGAGTCTGGCTTTGACCTGGGCCGGGGTGATGCGTTCGCCCTCAGCCTGCAGGTAGGCCGCGATGCGGGTCTCGCTCCAGCGGAAGGTACGGGCCATCAGCACCATTAGCCTTTCCGCTGGAGCCAGTTGATCTAAGGCCTGCTCGATGTAGCACCAGAAGGGGGGAGATACCTTTTGCAGAGAATAGTGAATTGATTCGACCTCTGGTATAACCGCCTGGTTGATGCACAGGGCGGTGACGTTGATCAGCCAGCCCTGCAGGGAAAAGGCTTTGCCCTGGGGGCGACTATCCTCGGCAGCCGAACAGTCTAAGCCGCCCAGCTCGTGGAAAATATGCCGCCAGGTAAGGGCGAATAGATACTCGGCCTGCACGGGAGATTTAGCCGAGTGGCGAATCAGGCTATACACCAGGGAGCTGTAACGGCAAAACAGGGCGGTGAAATAACATCCTGCTTCCGGGTGTTGCTGGAAAGACTTCACCAGTTCCTGATCGGTGTGGTGAAACAGGGACTGGACTAGGGTGCGATCGCATTCAGGGAAGTGGGGGAGTTGCACGGCGCAGCTACAGCGAGAGAGGACAGTTAAATTCCGCCATCACTATACCTAAGCTGCCGAAATCCGACACGCCTTTTGGCAAAAAATGGGTCAGAGCTTAGCGGAGAGACCGTTGCTTTGAGCGCAATATGGATTTGACAGACGCCTGATGAAGATACCCCAGCGCAGATGGCTTTTTCTTTAGGTGGCGTGGCGGGGTTGGCTATGCAGTCCTTGAAACGAAGGTTTCGTGGTCAAAGCGGAACGCTCGATGCTGTCAGAGTAAAGGTTTGTTGCCTAAGCTCCAGTATACGGAGCAGGCAACATGGAGGCAGGCGATCGCGATTTCCAAGTCAGGGATGGTGATCACCCCAGAATAGGCGGAGGTGTTAGCCTGCTGAGGCGCGATCATTAGGAGTAGGCGACACCCCGATACCCCCAATGAGGGCTGCCACAGACCTGCGATCGCTGAGCATGCAAGACTATCACCGCATGGTAGAAGTGGGAATTTTGGCGGCGGATGAGCGGGTGGAATTGATTGAAGGACAGCTCTACACCGGGCCATTCAAGACTTCTTGCCGAGCGTAGTATTGGCGATCGCGCTACACCCCTGCGATCGCAGTGTGATAAAAAGAATATTAAGCGTAATACATTGCCATGTCGTCAGCAGGTAAACGCCGGGTTTCTGTCACGATAGACACGGCTCTGCTCGATGCTATTGATCAGTGGTCAGATAATCGCTTTGCGGTCATCGAGGAGGCCCTACGGCTCTGGCAGACCCAGCGGATGCAGGCTCAACTGCGCCAGTTTTACCAAAACTGTCCCCAGAGTGATATCCAAGACGAACTCACCTGGACCGAAGAGACACAAGACGGCGCTCTCCAGCAGTGGGATGAGAATAGTTTTTGAAGTTTTAACGGCTCAGTCAGTACATGCTGGCTAGCAACTCTGAATGAATGGAGAAGCAGCCCTGATAATGGAGACAATTGCAACAAAGAGCAAAGGTAAGTCCTATGGAAATTTCTTTGTCTCCCGAAATTGAACAATACGTTCAAGACAAGGTGAGTAGCGGTCAGTATGCTACGGCTAGCGAGGAGTTTTTGGCAGGCATTCAACTGTTGAAAGACATTGATCGCATATATCAGGGCCGATATGAGGCACTGCGCCAGGATGTCAAGATTGGGCTAGAGGCAGCAGAGCGGGGTGAAATGGTGGATAGCGAAACCGTGTTTAGTCAGCTCCACGAACGGCTTAATCAGAGACGTGGCCAGATGCCATGAGCCAGATTTGCCGCTTTACTATCCCGGCAAGTCGAGATTTAGAGGCAATCATTGACTATGTAGCCGAGCAAAGTGGTATTGATCGTGCAGAAGCTCTGCTGCAACAGGTCAATGCCAAGTGTCAGCGGTTAGTGCAGTTCCCAAGCATGGGCCGAAAACGGGATGAGCTAGCGGCAGGGGTGAGAAGTTTGCCTATGGCATCGTATCTGATTCTTTACCGCACGATTGATCAGGGCGTGGAAGTACTCAGAGTTGTGAGTGGCTACCAGGATCTGACGGCGCTGTTTGAGGAAAACGATTCCTGAAATCGAGGTAAAAGCTAACTGTCAGTGAACAGGCCACTCCAGAAGCTGCGGAGGTTGGACACCCAGTTGACCCGCTCCGGCACGGTGGAGATCAGCGGCTGGGATGAGGATACCCCGGCGCAGATGGCTTTTTCTTCAGGGGGAGTGGCGGGGTTGGCCATATAGTCGCTCAGCCAGTCGCAGCCCTTGACAATCAGGTCATCGAGGTTGAAGTTCCACAGCTTCACCGCGCGATCGTCGCTAGCCGAGGCAATTGTGTTGCCATCGGGGGCAAACGCCACACTCCAGACACTACCCGAATGGCCCTCCAAGGTTTGCAGTTCACGACCGCTTCTGTTCCACAGCTTCACCGTGCCATCGTCGCTGACGGAGGCAATCGTGTTGCCATCAGGGGAAAACGCCACGCTCCTGACCCTGCCCGAATGGCCCTTCAAGGTTTGCAGTTCGCGACCGCTTCTGTCCCACAGCTTCACGCTGCCATCGGAGCTGGCAGAGGCAATTGTGTTGCCATCGGGGGCAAACGCTACGCTCCTGACCCAATCCGAATGGCCCTCCAAGGTTTGCAGTTCACGACCGCTTCTGTCCCACAGCTTCACGCTGCCATCGGAGCTGGCGGAGGCAATCGTGTTGCCATCGGGGGCAAACGCTACGCTCCAGACCTTACCCGAATGGCCTTCCAAGGTTTGCAGTTCGCGACCGCCTCGGTCCCACAGCTTCACGCTGCCATCGGAGCTGGCGGAGGCAATAATGTTGCCATTCCCCCCTGGAGACGCTCCGCGAACGGGGGCAAACGCCACGCTCCAGACAATACCCGAATGACCCTCCAAGGTTTGCAGTTCACGACCGCCTCGGTCCCACAGCTTCACGCTGCCATCGGAACTGGTGGAGGCAATCGTGTTGCCATCGAGGGCAAACGCTACGCTCCTGACCCTACCCGAATGGCCCTCCAAGGTTTGCAGTTCACGACCGCTTCTGTCCCACAGCTTCACGCTGCCATCGTCGCTGGCGGAGGCAATTGTGTTGCCATCAGGGGCAAACGCCACGCTCAAGACCCTACCCGAATGGCCTTCGAGGCGATTTTTCTCGCGGATCGAGTAAACCGCCTCTTGCAATACGGCTGCGGTCTGCATTCTCTTATCACCATCAATTAGTTTGCCTTGGGCCTGCATGCTCTGAGCAGTTTCCATGCTTTTCAGCAGTCCTTCGATTTGCAAGTTGGAGTCAAATAGGCTTTTAGCAATCAGGCTCTGTGCCAGCGTGGCGCTGTTAGCAGATTTCCGCTCTGACCCAGCTTTCTCCTGCTCTGCTATCTGGGTCTGCTGCTGGGCCAGCAAAGTTTGCTTCTCTGCTCTTCGCGTTTGCTGCTGAGCCACTACAGTTTGCTGCTCAGCACGCTGCCTTTGCTGCTGGGCTACCCGTGTCTGCCGTTGGGCAATCTCCGCCTGCTTCTGGGCTTCGGTTTCTCCTGCTTCTGCCCGTTCTAAAGCATCTTGGGCCTGCTGCCGCTGTTCAGCTTCAGCTGCCTGTGCTGCTTCCGCTTGTTCTTGGGCAAGTCGGGCTTGTTCAGCGCGTTCCTCAGCTAGCTGACGTTGTTCTGCCTCTCGCTCCTGCGCGGCCTGAGAATCTGCCAGTGCCCCCTGGGCACTGCGATATTGCAGAAACGAAAACCCAGTTAATCCCGCCATCGCTGCCAGTAGTAGAGCCCCGACTCCAACCAAAGTACGCTGCCGATTCGTCGCGGCTTTGCGGCTGGCGTCGATGTATTCCCCCTGTAGCGCCGTTGGACCGGGCTCTTTCCCCGCTGCATCCAGCAGCCACTGGCTGGCTTTCTCTAAATCACTACCCCGCAGCAGCAAAGCCCTATCCCGATCGCTCTGCTGCCAGTCATTGGCCCGCTGCTGCCAGCGGGTATGGGCCTTAGTGTGCTCCAGATCAAGGTTAATGGCGGCCACCAGCTTTTGGCGGGCCTCCTCAAAATCGTCCTCCTCTCGAAACAGCAGCCAGTGATGCTGCCGCAGCTTCGGATGCAGCGCCTCCGCGTCAAAGTCTTTGCGTCGCACGACCGGAATCAGCCGCTTTCCCTGAGCAGCCGCGTAGGCCACCTCCTTCTGACAATAATCAGAGGTGACTGCCTCGTTCGTGATCACAAAGATAAAGGTATGGCAGGCTTCGATGCCGTCTTCGATTTCTCGCCACCAGTCGGCACTCTCAGGAATGCTCTGCCAGTCAATCCAGGTGTCGTATTTGCTGGCCTCTAGAGCATCAACGAGGACTCTGACAAACTCCTTGTCGCGACGGGAGTAAGAAATGAAAATATCAGCCATTAGTAGCGCGGGGGCGAAACGCTTCCTGTCAGAATAACCGCAATTTTCAGTAGCCCTGAGGCGCTTAACGGATTCGTAATGGGACTAGTGAAAATAAGACGCCCCATTTATATCAAAGGTGGCCCCGGTGGCCTGGGGGACTAGCCCAGCGGCGAGAAAGCACACTAAATTGGTAACGTCCTGTGGATCAGCGGGGGCTCCCATGGGAATGTCTTTAGAAGATCAACGTCTACTGGGGAGGATGTAACCCGGCAGACGCCAGCAGGCGCCGCAGGTTGACGACCCCTGTACGATTCAGCGCCAATGCTTCTACCGTCGTGCGACCGTAAGGAGTTTGCCCAATCGCCTGAGTGGCATTTTCACTCCAGACAAAATGTTCGTTCCAACTTTGCCCTCGTGGGTTGAAAAGAGGCACAGTTTCTCCCGTAAGCGGGTCAGGATAGACAGTTCGGGTAAACTTGCGACCATTGCAGCCAAAACAAGCCCAGGCCAGGTTCTCTAGGATGGTTGCACCGCCCAATTGACGCGGATGAATGTGATCGAGGGTAAAGCTATCGGGCGAGAAGGCTTCTGGGCAACGGCAGTATTCGCAAAGTTGCTGGGCTCGTTGTGCAACCTCTCGCCTTAGACTGGCAGGAACCCGTTCGGACTCAGGCGGCATTGGAGGGATGGGACTGAGCGGAAACCTGCTGATTTAAGGTCAATACATCCAGGTTTCTGAGCTTGGCGAGTTCCATCAAGGCTTCCAGTCGTTCCACCCGGTACTGCTCCATTCGATCTTCATAGCCAATCAGTTCCTGGTGCTCGGCTGTGGTTAGTTCGCCCCATTCGCAGCGATCGCGTAATTCGTTGAGTCGCGATTGTTCCGGCTCCGACAGACCACGCTGGATAATCCCCAGTAACTGCGCTTCTTGGGCATTCGCGGCAGCTTGGGCAGTAGGCTCACTCAAGACCTCCAATAGCTGAACGACTGCCTGCAGCTTATTTTGAGGCAGCTGCTCAATCAGAGAAATAGCTCTTTGCCGGATATTGACAGGAGGCATTGCGAAGGGCGGATAGGGATTAGTCCAATTTTACCAATGCAAAAATATGAGGGGGCAAAGGAAGTCTTTTAAAAAAACGAGACATCCTTACAGAGCTAGTGAAAATACGATGCCCCATTAATATCAAACGTTGCGCCTGTAGCATGGGGAGCCAGCCCAGCAGCGAGAAAGCAGACTAAATTGGCAATATCTTGCGGGTCAGCAGGATTCCCCATCGGAATATCTTTGGTGACGTAGTCCCGGCCTTTTTCCTGCATCACCTGCTCAATCCGATCGGTATGCACAAACCCAGGGGCGATCGCATACACCCTAACCCCTGGCGCATAGGCCCGAGCCAATGTCCGGCTGAGGCCAATTACTCCGGCTTTAGCGGCGGCGTAGGGGGCAAACTCTGGGCCATCCCCCCGAAAGGCGGCGCGGCTGGAAATGTTGATCAAGGTGCCGCCCGATCGCCTTTGGAAATGGGCGATCGCCGCCCGACAGAGATCGGCCACGGCGATCAGGTTTACCTGTAATGTCTGCTGCCAGGCGGTACTCCAGGGTTCCCAGTCCCCCTCGACCGGGGCGGCGGGCATGGTGGCGGCATTGTTGACTACGGTGTCGATGTGACCCCAGGGGGCGATCGCCGCCTGCCAGAGCCCATTCGCCGCCCCCGGTGCCGCTAGGTCAGCTTGCACTAGGGCTACTCGGTCAGGGTCTAGCTGAGCCGCGATCGTCTCTGCTTCTACCTGCCCCTGACCGTAGTGCAACACCACCCTGGCCCCGGCTTTGTGCAGGGTCTGCGCCGTCACCGCCCCAATCCCTCGGGAGGCCCCCGTCACCAAAACTACCTTGTCGGTTAGATCAATCATCGCCCGTTGCCAATGTCGATAGCTAGGAGAACCCACAGGGCTGGCCTTTGCTGAGCTTCAGCAGCCGACCTCAGGGCTGGGTTGTTTTAGCGTAGAGAGATTCTGTGGCTACGGGGGCTTCGGCCCGCACGGCGCGAAACATGCCGAAGCGACAGATCCCCGTTCCAAATCCGACGCGCATCAGCAAAATCGTCGGCACTTCCCGCACAGACTTGATCAAGCCAGGAATGCCGTGGCGGATCCAGCCCTGGGGGCGAATGATTCCCTGCCAGATGGTGTCGAGCCAGGAAGGCAGGGTTTCCTGGGTCCAGTCGGCGGTGAGCACTTCTCCGTTCACTAAGCCGGTGGCCGCTAGCTGCTCTGAAAACCCTTCGATGCTGGAGAAGGCCGGATGAGACCACTGATCGAGCAGCTGGGTCATGATTAACCGCTCCAGCAGATTGAAGGGCTGACGCCGCTCGTCCCGCTGGTTCCAGTCGGCGACCACCAGCCGCCCCCCGGGCTTGAGCACCCGCAGCATTTCCCGGGCGTAGGCCGCTTTGTCGGGCATGTGGGGGCCAGCCTCCACCGACCACACCACGTCGAAGCTGGCATCCGGGTAGGACAGCTTGAGGGCATCGTCGACGTGGAACTGGGCGTTGACCTCAGCGGGGGTGAGCTGCTTGGCTCGGGCCACCTGCTGGGGGCTGATGGTGATGCCGGTAACGGCAAAGCCGTAGTCCCGCGCCAGGATTCGGCTGCTGCCGCCAATGCCGCAGCCCACGTCTAAAACCGTAGTGCCCTGGGGCAGGGTATCCAGCCCTCCCCAGCGAGCCATTTCGTGGACAAAATCAGATTTGGCCTTGAGAAAGTCTTTCTGGCGCGGCGGCGAACCGTAGTGGCCCAGGTGAATGTGCTCCCCCCAGTAAAACTCCAGAATGCCGTCGTCGGTCCACTGATCGTAGGCGTTGGCAACCGTATCGGAGGACTGGTAGCGGCGAGCGGTGAGCAGATAGATGGCAATGGCCGCTGCTACCAGCAGCCCCAGCCCGATCGCGACAGAAAAACCCATGGAACCTTACTGTTATGTTTTGTAACGACTTGATTATAGGCCAGGGCGGAATCGGTGGGCGGGCCGAGGCCTGTCTAAGCCCTAGGGGAGAAAACCTGAAGAACTGAGTCGAAGCTTGGGGGTTCAAGAGGCCGCGATCGCCTGGGCCTGGCGGTTCAGCAGCCACTGCACTTCTCGGTCCGTGGTTTGGGGAAAGTCTTCGTACCAGAGCCCGACCGCCCGAAACGGCTGAGGGGTTTCGCCACAGACAATCCGATCAACGGTAGCCCCGATTTGCTGGCAGGTGTCTTTCGCGGCCACCGGCACCGCCACTACCAGGGTTTTTGGCTGCTGGGCTTTGACGGCGGCGATCGCCGCCTGCAGGGTGGCCCCGGTGGCCAGGCCGTCGTCAATTAAAATCACGGTGCGACGGTTTAGGTCCAGGGGCGGGCGATCGCCCCGGTAGACCTGTTCTCGCCGGGCCAGTTCTTGCTGTTCTCGCTGCAAAGTAGCCCTGATCACCTGGGGGCTGAGGTTCAGCTGCTGCACCAGGGCCTGGTTGAGATATCGAAATCCGCCAGCGGCGATCGCCCCCATGGCCATCTCTTCTGAACCAGGCACC
>PYEQ01000130.1 GCA_003017785.1 filamentous cyanobacterium CCP5
GCTCATCTCGCTCAAGCGACGGGCATGCTCTAGGGCTGCATTCAGCCTGGTTTCGAGCGCCGACTGGGGCAGTGCGGTAGGAGCTGAGGTGGTGGCGATCGGTGCGGTGGTGGTGTAGGCCATGGTGAATACCTGAATTTGAATTTGCGATTTGTTTGAACTGACTACACCTTATCGATAATCTTTATGGATATCAACAGCTGATTAATATAAGATTTTTCTATCTTTTATGAGTTTTCCTTACCTGTCACAGAGAAAGAGGGCTCTGACCTTAGTTCAAGTCACGGTTTAAGAAGCAGGAACAGCGGTTTGACAGCAGCGGTTTTAGGAGCATCAAGTTCAAGATGATGCTGAAATCAGCTTCATCTTGATTACATTCATTCCCACTGAAACGTTCTTCTGCCGTCGTTGATCGTTCATCTGACTCTCTGTAAGCACGATCTCACGGCTTGGCAGAAGCATCCGCAACTCGAATACGTTCTTCCGCGATCGCGTTATCCGCGAGCTGAAACCTTTTATCCAGCACCGTAGATGATGCATCCATAATGAATACGGGGCAAACGAAAGCTGCAGCAGAGCAATCTCTAGTTTTGCTGCCCTCAACTCATCCGCCCATCTGGGCGCGGATGACTCAATCGCCTCCATCAACCATGCACCATGACTGAATCGCTCAAACTAGCCGTCAACGGCACCCTCATGCGAGGGCTCGAACTCAACGACAACCTATTAAGGGTCAACGCCGAGTTTCTCTATGAGGCAACCACCCTTCCCAGCTACCGACTTTGGTCCATCAATGATGTTCACCCCGCCATGGTTCGCGTCAGCACTGGCGGTACGGCAGTAGCCCTAGAAGTGTGGTCAGTCCCTGCTACCGGGCTGATTCAGGTGCTCCAGCAGGAACCTCCCGGTCTCTCCATCGGCAAAGTCAAACTCAGCAACGGCGAAGAAGTGCTCGGTGTCCTCGGCGAGCCCATCCTCTGCGAAGGTCAGCGGGACATTACCGAATATGGCGGCTGGCGTGCCTATTGCGCTAGCCGGGTAGGTTAGCCACCGATCAAAGGTTAAAAACAAAGGTTAAAAACTTCGGTCCCTATCCGGTGGTACATCGCCAGCCACAATAAATCCGCGTCATAGGTAACAGACTTAGCATCCCTCAACCCGGCACAGTGAAGAATTGCGAACCAATCTGTAAACCACAGAGGAAAATTTCATGAGCGGACTCGGCGGACTCAACAAAGCCCCCAATGGGGTGGTGCTAGGCATGGTGCAGCTACAGCTACCCAACGTGGTTACCCCCGACGACCTCGCGGCCCAGACCCAGCGGATTGTCGCCATGGTCGCCAAAGCCCGCCGCAATATGCCCACCATGGATTTAGTGGTGTTCCCAGAATATTCTCTCCACGGCCTGTCCATGGACACCAACCCTGAGATCATGTGTCGGCTGGACGGTCCGGAAGTCGAGGCTTTTCGCCAGGCCTGCATTGACAACGCCATTTGGGGCTGCTTCTCGATCATGGAGTACAACCCCGAGGGCAATCCCTACAACAGCGGCATCATCATCGACAGCAGTGGCGAACTCAAGCTCTATTACCACAAGCTCCATCCCTGGGTGCCAGTAGAACCCTGGGAGCCAGGAAACCTGGGAATACCCGTGTGCGAAGGCCCCAACGGGAGCAAGATTGCCCTGATCATCTGCCACGACGGCATGTTCCCAGAAATGGCTCGGGAGTGCGCCTACAAAGGGGCCGAAATCATGATTCGCACGGCCGGCTACACCGCTCCGATTCGCCATTCCTGGCAGATTACCAATCAGGCTAATGCCTTCTGTAACTTGATGGCCACCGCTTCGGTGTGCATGTGTGGCAGCGACGGCAGCTTTGACTCCATGGGCGAAGGCATGATTGTCAACTTTGACGGGGTGCCCCTGGCCATGGGCAGCCACCGCCCCGATGAAATCATCACTGCCGAGGTGCGCCCGGATCTGGTGCGGGAAGCCCGCCTCCATTGGGGGGTGGAAAACAACATCTACCAGTTTGGCCACCGGGGCTATGTGGCGGTCAAAGGCGGTGCCCAAGACTGTCCCTACACCTACATGCAGGACATGGTGGACGGGGCCTATCGCCTGCCCTGGGAGGCCGAAGTGGTGCACACCGACGGCACCTCCTGTGGCTTTGCGACCCCAACCCGTGAGTACAAGGGAGAAGAACTGCCCCCGAAGCTCACCCAAGTCTAGGGTTTTTGAGCCCAATGGCAATAATCCTGTGGGAGCACGGCCACCGCTGTGCTCCCACAGGTTAAAGCTATCGACCGGATTTGGTATAGCCAGGCCCTGGTCTGCCAGGATGGCATTTCATTCAATTAAGAACCGACCGCATGAAAATTGTTTACGACCCCGATGCCGATATCCTGCAAATTTCCCTTAAAGCCGGCGTAGTCGAAGAAACTACCCAGGTGGCCCCGGGTTTAATCCTGGACTACGACGACGAAGGTCAGCTAGCGGGGATTGAGATTCAGCAAGCGTCTAAACAGGTACAAAATCCCCACGCCGTGGACTATGAAAGGGGCAGTGCTAGCCAGGATAAGCCCCAACCCCGGACTAGATCGAGCCGCTAGTTTCCTGGGTGGAGAACACAATTGGGCTGGAGGGGGCCAGGGATAGCGCTGGTTGTTTCTGGCCGGCCTGGGTAGGCTGATCGGCGGGTTGATAAACCGCTAGATCAAACCAAAACGTGGTGCCCACCCCCACTTCGCTGATCAGGTTTACCTGGCTGTGGTGTTTTTCAATGATGTTCTTGACGATGGAGAGCCCCAGCCCTGTGCCCTCCAGGGTGTGGACGCGGTTTTCGACCCGGAAGAAGCGATCGAAAATGGCCTGCTGGTCTTCGGTGTCGATACCGATGCCGGTATCAGACAGTTCGATGCGCACCTGTCCGCCCAGGCTGGAGTCTTCGGCAGAGGGCAACTGGTAGGCCCGAATCGTCACCTGACCGCCGGCCTCGGTGAACTTAAGGGCGTTGCCGAGTAGATTGCCGAGCACCTGTAACAGCAGGTCGTAGTTGCCGTGGACGTTGGGCAGGTCGTTTTCTAAAAACTGGCTGAGCTGGATTTTTTTGTCTTTGGCGTTGAGCTGATAGGTGCGCAACACCTGGTCGATTAGCTGATTAATGTTGACGCTAGCGAACTGGTATTGACGGCTAGACTCCAGTCGGGATAAATCCAGTACGTCATTGACGAGGCGGGTGAGGCGATCGGTTTCGTGATTGGCCGTTTCTAAAAATTCTTTTCGTTCTGCAAAGCTCAGGTCTTCGCCGTATTCGTGGAGGGTTTCGATGAAAGATTTGATATTGAACAGGGGCGTGCGCAGCTCGTGGGAGACATTGCTGATGAACTGGGCCTTGGCTTCGTTGAGGGCAACCTCGCGGGTAATATCCTGGACGGTGATGGCAATGCCTTTGACGTTCTCTTTAGCCTGATCGAGCACCGTGTTGAGCAGAATCCGAATGGTGCGGGGGCTGGGGTCGGGCAGAAAAATCCGAAACTCCATGCCCTCAGATTCCCCCGTGACCGCCTGAAACAATGGCCGGGTTAGCTGCATGCACACGGGCTTAGGAAAATGGTTGAGGACATTTTCCCCGGCGATCGCCTCTGCCTCCCAGCCAAAGATTCGGCGGGCGGTGGGGTTCACCAACACCAACTGGAGTTCGGTATCGAGCAGAATGGCCCCATCGGCGATCGTAGACACCAGGGTTTCTAGCTTGGCCTTTTCGGCGGTGAGTTCTTCAATGTTTTGCTCTTCATAGCGCTCCAGGCGCTCTGCCATGTCATTGAAGCTGTAGATGAGCTCTCCCAGTTCTCCACCGAGGGGCAGGTTGATCCGCTGTTTGAAGTTGCCAGCGGCGATGTTTTTAACTCCGACCAGGAGTTCTTTAATCGGCTGGGTAATCGTAAGGGCATTGAAAACCGCCCCTAGAATCACCATCACCCAGATGGACACAAACACGGCGATGGTCACGTCCCGGGTCAGGTGGGAGGAAGCCACCACGGTGGGGTTGGGGTTGATACCCAGGGCCAACACCCCTAAATACTGGCCTTCGTAGTTGAGGGGAATAAAGACGTCCGTGACTTCCCCGGCGGGGGTCAGGTGCTGCCGCACCAGAGGCCGCTCGGTATCCTTGGTGTAGTCCTCCGGTAGCTGCATCCGACGGCGCAGGGTCAGGGAGTTCTGCACGGCGGATTCAGAAAACGGAATGCCGAAGAAGATTTTGCCCTCTTCGTCGGCGTAGAGCATGTAGCGAACGCTTGAGGTGCTCTGGTAAAAGCTGTAGGAGAATCGAGCCAGTTCAGTACGATTTTCTTGACTGACCAGGGGAGCGACGTTGGCTGCTAGCAGGAGTCCCAGGTCTCGACCGAAGCGGGTGTCGTTGAGGCGGGCGTCCTGCTGGATTGTATTGACTGCCCAAAAGGTCAGACCACTCATAATCAAAGACACCACCAGCGTCGCCCCGGCCATCAGCCGAGTTTGTAGGGTGAAGTCTCCCCACCAGCGCACAATGAGTGCTTGGATTTTTTTGAGTAGCTTGATCAAGGCTGCTGTATTAAATGTGTTTTAATCCTCACTAATAGCCCTATTCTGGCACGTTCTGCAAATCGCGCACCCGAAAACCAATATCTCGACGGTAGTAGATGCCCTCATAGTCAAGGCAGGCAACGGCTTCGTAAGCGTTGGCGATCGCCGTTACAAAACTATCCCCGAGGCCGGTGACCCCTAACACTCGGCCGCCGTGGGCTAAGACCTGGCCTTTCTCGTAGCGGGTACCGGCGTGAAAGACCACGGCCCCAGACTCAGCCGCAGCCTCAAGACCGTGAATCGCCATGCCTTTAGAATAGGAGCCCGGATAGCCGGCGGCGGCGGTTACTACACAGGCAGCGGCTCCCAGGGTCCACTGCAGGGGAGGGAGATCGGCTAGTCGCCCCTCGACGCAGGCCAGCAGCACATCGATTAAAGGGGTTTCCAGCAGGGGCAGTACGGCCTGGGTTTCAGGGTCGCCAAAGCGACAGTTGAACTCTACCACCTTGGGATCCCCGGCCGGGGTGATCATCAGTCCGGCGTAGAGCACGCCTCGGTAATCGATGCCCCGCTGGCGGAGGGTGGTCATCGCTGGTTCCAAAATTTGCTGCTGTATGCGCTGCAGGAGTTCGGGGGTGACCAGCGGAGTTGGGGCGTAGGCTCCCATGCCTCCGGTGTTGGGGCCGGTATCCCCCTCTCCGATCGGCTTGTGATCCTGAGCGGGCAGCAGGGGGCGAATGGTCAGACCGTCGGTGACCGCCAGCACCGAGACTTCCTGGCCCTCCATGAAGGTTTCAATCACCAGACGATCGCCGGCGGCCCCAAAGTGGCCATCGAAGGCAGCTCTGACGGCGGCCTGGGCTGTTTCTAAGCTATGAGCCACGGTCACCCCCTTGCCAGCAGCCAGGCCGTCCGCCTTGACCACAATGGGGGGCCCCATTTGCTCTACATAGGCCAGGGCCTCGGTTTCCGAGGTAAAGCTCTCGGCAGCGGCCGTGGGAATATTGGCCTCGGCCATGAACGCCTTGGCCCAGGCCTTGCTGGCCTCGAGCTGGGCTCCAGCCCGGCCGGGACCAAAAACGCGAATGTCCTGATTCTGCAAAAAGTCTGCCAGGCCGTCCGCTAAAGGCTGCTCAGGGCCGATCACCACCAGAGCGCAGTTGTTGACTAGGGCAAAGCGGGCTATACCCTCGTGATCGTCGATGCTCAGGGCTAGATTCCGACAGCCGTCTAGGGTTGCCGTGCCTCCGTTGCCGGGAACGCAAATGACTTCTTTGATGCGGTTGCTCTGCAACAGCTTCCAGGCGATCGCGTGTTCGCGACCCCCGCTTCCAACTACCAGGACTTTCACCAGACTCTAACCACCTGAGGGTTCAGCGCCCCCTATTCTCCCACGACCTCCGGCGGTATGGTAGCTGCGTAGACTTTCTTTCTGGAAATGGAGCGGAGCCGCGCAGACTGGAACGTCAACGGTTGGAGCTGGTTAGACAGATCCCCCAGGCAGGTTAGGCGACGGCCCAGGGATAACTATTCTAAATGTCTCTGAATGTCGAAATCTGGCCTGTAGTTATTAACCGTAGTCAAGAATTCAGACATCATGATTCAGTTTTGGTTGACTGCTGTTCTGGGGTGTGATGACTAACCGTCTTGGCTCTACCGTTTGCAGCCAATCATTCTGCGTAGCCAATGCTAGACCCCATGCTTTCCCCGTCGGTGCCTCCCAGCCCAGCCTCAGAGTCCCTCCATCAAGAAATGGAGCGACTGCGGCAGGCGGTCACCCATCTCCAGGGGGAATTAAGCGATCGCGACGCCACGATTCAGCGTCTCCAGCGGGAGAACCAGCAGTTTCAGCAGCGGTTCACCGATCACTCTGACGCTCTGCGAGAATCCAACGACACCCTGATTGCGGAGATCGTTGAGCGCCGTCGGGCCGAAGAACAGCTCCAAACAGTCCTAGACGCGGTCCCAGGCATCGTCTCCTGGATTAGCTCAGATTTGCGCTATTTGGGGGTCAATCGCCATCTGGCTCAGACCTTTAATCTGCCTCCAGAGAGCTTCATCGATCAGGACATTGGCTTTCTCCACACTAGCCAGGAGTTCAATCAATTTGTTCGGGAATTTTTCGCGAGTTCTCGCTCCGACGCCTATCAGGAGATTTCAGCCGCCGTCGGCGGGGTCAGGCGGCGGTTTTTGATTGTGGCTCAAAAATATAACGACGGCAAAGCCGCGTTTACCGTGGGTATTGACATTACCGAACGGGAGCGGGCCGAAGCGGCCCTGCGCCAGGCCGAGGCCAAGTACCGAAATATCTTTGAAAACATTGTCGAAGGCATTTTTCAAACCACCCCCGATGGTCGCTACCTGAGTGCCAATCCGGCCTTGGCCCGGATCTATGGCTACGATCGCCCCGAAGAGCTAGTCGCCCACCTGACCAGCATTCAGCAGCAGCTTTACGTTCATCCTGAGCGGCGGGCTGAGTTTATCCAGGCTCTCCAGCGCTACGGCAAGGTCCAGAGCTTTGAGTCTCAGATTTATCGCAAGGATGGCAGCATCATCTGGATTTCAGAAAATGCCCGGGCCGTCTATGATGCCGAGGGCTGTCTGGCCTACTACGAAGGTACCGTCGAGGATATCAGCGATCGCAAACAGGCCGAAGCGGCCCTCCAGCAGGCCAAAGCAGAACTGGAGCTGCGGGTAGACCAGCGCACGGCGGCCCTGACTGAAGCCAACCAGCGGCTGCGGAGCGTGATTCAAGAGCGGCAAAATGCCGAGGATGCCCTGCGGGCCTCGGAGGCAGAACTCAGGGCCCTCTTCTCCGCTATGACCGACGTGATTACGGTGTTTGACGCTGCTGGTCGCTACCTGGACATTGTCTCGACCAATTCCGAACTGCTCTACAATCCTGGCACCGAGCGCATCGGCAAAACCGTCTATGAGGTGCTGCCCCCCTACCAGGCCACCCTGTTCATGCGGCATATCCAGCAGGCCTTGAATACCGGTCAGCCGGTCAAGTTAGAATACAGCCTGCCCGTTGGCCGCTGGTTCAGGAGCGAAGATAGCCCCAATGGCCGCAGCGCCCCGGATGATTTCCACAACACGGCCTGGTACGCCGCTACGGTTTCCCCTTTGCCCGATAATCGGGTGATTTGGGTGGCCCGCGATATCACTGAAAAGCGCCGTAGCGAAGTTTCTCTGCAAACCGAACAGGAAAAATCTGAACGGCTGCTGCTGAATATTCTGCCGGCGGCGATCGCCGCAGAACTGAAGCAAAACCCCGAATCTAAAGCCTATCGATGTAACGCCGCAACGATTCTATTTGCCGATATCGTCAACTTCACCGGCTACTCCGCCGGAATCCCGCCCGATACCATGGTGGATCTGCTCAATCAGATTTTTTCAGAATTCGATCAGCTCGCAGAGCACCACGGCCTCGAAAAAATCAAGACCATTGGCGATGCCTACATGGTGGTGGGGGGCCTGCCCGACCCGATGGCGAACCACGTCAGCGCGATCGCCGATATGGCCCTGGATATGCAACGGGTGATTCAGCAATACCACCGCCCAGACAGCCAGCCCTTCAGCCTCCGCATTGGCATCGATACTGGCCCGGTAGTGGCCGGTGTCATCGGCAAGAAAAAATTCTCCTACGACCTGTGGGGAGACGCGGTCAATATTGCCAGCCGCATGGAATCCCAGGGACAGGACGGTCGTATTCAAGTGACCCAGGCTGTCTACGAACAGCTGCTCCCCCACTATCGTCTGCGCCCCCGGGGCACCCTGCTGGTGAAGGGGCGTGGCAAGCTCCCCACCTACTGGTTAGAGGACCGCAATTAGCGCCGCCAGCGTTTCCACAGATAGCCCCCGAGGCCCAGCAGGGCCAACCCCAAACTGGGTTCTGGCACCTCTTGGGAGGGCTCTTGAGCCGGGATATGTAGGGTTTTCTCAAAGCGAAACGTGGTGGAACCAATCGCTGCTTCGAGGGTGCGATCAAACTGCAGGGCGACGGTTCCATCTCCATTAAAGAGGGAAGCTGTGCGATTTAAGCTTTGGGGCGGATCGCTGAATAGCTGGGCCAGCAGGCTGGGATAGGGACCTACATCAAAGCTGTCGGGAGTTTGTTCTGAGGTAACCATGACGGAGCCAGCTGAGCCAGGGTCAGCATCGGGAAAGTCACAGGGTTGATTGGCCCCTAGGTTTTCAACACAGGCAATGCCTGCCGGGGAGTTGAGGTCAAATTGAGCCACCCGATTTTCCTTCACCATCGTGAAGTCGTCGAAGAAGCTGGCCGGGCCGCCCATGTCATAGTCCTGATAGTAAAAAAAGCTAAAGGTCTGACGGCTGTCAGATCGGTTGGTGAGGGTATAGCTTTCACTGAGGTAAGACTTGCCACTGCCTGAAGCGAAGCCCGTCAGCTCTGCCAGGATGTCTACCTGAAGCTGATTGTCAAATCCCAGTAGAGAGACTTTAGCTTGTCTATCGGAGACCTGTTCGACGCTCAGTAAATCAAAATCAGACGGAGTCGCTAAAGCGCTCTGACTTGAGATGCCAAAAAATACTTTCTGAGAAAACAGACTGTCAAGGCCATCAACAATCCAATCATCCTCGAAAGCTTCAGCTTCCAAGTTCCAAAAAAAGGAGGCATTACGGTCACTTAGTTGAATTGATGGAGCAGCTTGAGCCGCGGTTACACCACACAAAAGACCGCTCGTCGCCAGGCCGGCTAAGGCAATAAGAGGCAGCGATCGCGTATTCATGACTCAGATCACCTAGATGGTAGTACGGAGGAAGTAGATGCCAGCGCCTGAGTGGTGTTAGTAGTAGCTTTTTGGTAGTAGCCCTAAGGTATCGATTCCCCTGGGGTAGTGTCCTTCATGAAGAATTAGATTCACATCAAAAATACAAAGGGTTTTGTTAACTAAGAAGGAAGTTCATGAAGGGAACTTTTGAGCTTGCAAAGCATTGATAAAGGGATCCATAAAATCACTGAAGTCGTCTTTAGGAAATCTTTATTCAGGCATGAAAAAGGTTGATTTGAGCTTTACGATGTCAGCCACTATTGAGGCTAATGGCTTGAGC
>PYEQ01000131.1 GCA_003017785.1 filamentous cyanobacterium CCP5
TTCTAGAGGTCCTTTAACGGGGAGGGGAGGGGGGAAATGGACGCTGAATGAAATCAGTCGCCTGCTCTGAGGCTAGGGGACGGCTGACGAGATAGCCTTGACAGGCGTCACAGCCAAGCTGCTGTAGGCGCTGTCGTTGAGCTTCGGTTTCCACCCCTTCTGCAACTACATTCATTTTCAAGGACTGGGCGATTTGAATAATCGCCTTGACGATGCTGGCGTCTTCTCTGTCATGGCCGAGGTCATCTACAAAAGACTTGTCAATCTTAAGGGTATTGATCGGAAATTGCTTTAAGTAGCTCAGGGAAGAGTAGCCGGTGCCAAAGTCGTCAATGCTGATTTCGATACCCCGTTTTTGCACCTTAAGTAGGGTGGCTAGCACCTTGTCGACGTTTTCTAGCAGCAGGTTTTCTGTAACTTCCAGTTTCAAGGCGATCGCCTTCAACCCAGCTTGCACCAAGGTTTGGTCTAAAAACTCAAGAAAATCCGCATCCTTAAGCTGATCTGCAGCAACGTTGACGCTGACGCTTAAATCCTTGGCGGTGGGGAACTGCCGCAGCCAGCAGGCCATTTGCCTACAAGCCGTTTGAAAAATCCACTCGCTCAGCGGCACCATCAGACCGGTTTCCTTGGCAATGGGCAGAAATTCACCTGGCGCAATCAGGCCGTGTTCTGGATGCTGCCAGCGGACCAAGGCTTCAAACCCCAGCAGCTTACCAGTCCCCAGGCAGACGATGGGCTGATAGTAGAGACTAAATTGTTCTCGTTCTAAGGCTTGGCGTAGGCTGGTTTCCAGTTCAAATAGCCGAATCGCGCTCTGGTGCATGTCCGGATCAAAAACCGCGTAGCGAGATTTGCCCTGGGTCTTAGCCCAATACATGGCATTGTCGGCATCTCGCAGAATGTCTTCTCCGGTGGCATAGTTCTCACCGCCCATGGCGATACCAATGCTTGCAGATGTAAACACCGTGTGCTCAGCCAGGTGCATGGGTAGGCGAGTATCGGTCTGTATCCGCTCAACCACCTGAATCACTTCCCTGGGCTCGCTCATGTGCTCTAGTAACACCACGAATTCATCTCCCCCCAGGCGAGCTACCATGTCGCTGGTTCTGACATGGCGTTTGAGAATTGTCGCTACCTGAATCAGCAGCTGATCGCCAACTAGATGGCCCAGGCTGTCATTGATCACTTTGAAGCGGTCTAGATCGATAAATAGAACGGCAAAACGACGATCGGGATGACGCTTAATCCGCTGCAGGGCGTGGTCCAGATGCTGGGCAAACAACACCCGGTTGGGAAGCCCGGTAAGGGCATCGTGCATAGCCTGGTAGCGCAGTTCTTCTTCCGCCAGCTTGCGATCGCTAATGTCGATAAAAGTGACGATTACCTGGGAAAGTATGCGATCGCCAGCTGTTTCTTCAAACGTTGGAAAGGCATTCACCAGCACCCAGCTCGAGTCGGGTCGGGCAGGGGAGCGGATGCCCAAAACGACGTTTTGCAGAGGCACCTGGGAAGAGAGCACCTGATGAACGGGGTGGTTTTCCGCTGGCAGGGGAGCCCCCATCTCATCAACGAAATTTACCGGCACAGAGGGTTCGGCGATATCGGCCGGGGACAGCTGGAGCAAATCCCAGGCCCTTTGGTTACCCATTTCAATGCGGCCATCGGCCCCGTGGACAACCACGCCGGTGTGGAGGTTCTCAATCAGCTGACGATACTCGGTTTCGCTGCGCTGGAGCTGCTGCAACGCCAGTTCGAGGGCTTCCGTCTGACCTTGGAGAGTTTGATTGGCGGCCGCGAGGGCCCGGGTGCGATCGCTCACCTGCTGTTCTAGGGTGGCTAGGTTCTGCCGCAGCTGGGCCATCATCTGATTAAAGGCCATCGCCACAGTTGTAAATTCATCCGCCCCGGTCAGCTTTAGAGACTGGTCTAAATTGCCCTGAGCAATGCTTTCAGCGGTGGCAGCTAGGGCCGTCAGGGGACCAATTATCCGCCTGCCCAGCCAGAGACTGGCCCAAACGGTCAGCCCCAGGGCCATGATCGACGTGGTCAGCAGAGCCAGACTGGTCTGGCGGGCTGTTTGAGCTAGCTGCTGACGAGCCTGGGCAGCCTGGGCTTCGGTGGTGCCACTGATGCTCTCAATCAGCTGGTTAATTTCTTGATTGATATTCGCAGAAATAATTGAATTAACGCGAATCTGCTGATTCAGCAGCAGTAGATCATTCAAATTAGCCAGATAGGCTTGGGAAAGATCGTTGAGCGGCGAAGTATCGTCGTAGGTTTCCAGGCTGGCAAGTGCTTCATTCAGCTGCCCTAGGCCTAATTTAACATCATTGATATATTGCAAATCGCCGGTGTTGAAAAATGCCTGACCGTTCGCCACCAGTTCCCACAGCAGTCGTTGAATCCTGGCATTCTCAACCAGGGTGACTTCTTCAGCCAGGAATCTCAGCGTCCGATGGAGTTCCTGATAGAGCTCATAGCCAGCGCCCCCATCGGCAATCCGGTCAGCCGTCGCCTCAAAGGCCGACATGTAGTTGATAAATAAGGCTGCTAACAGATCCAGCTCATCTCCAATGGCGATGTCGCCAGGAATGGTTTCCAGGCTGGCTAGATTATCCTGTGCTGCTGTCAAAAAAGCATGGTTGGTGACAATATAGCGCTGGGCATTGTCTCGAAAGCTAGCCATTCGCCATTCCCGCAGGTAGTCTTTTTCTGCCTGTCGGGCCTGAAGAAAATTGACCTGGAGCTCCAGGCTCAGTTCGCGGACACGAGCAGCACTGTCCAGGCTGGCCTGACTGCTGGTGCGCAACCGTTGCAAGCTACTGTAGCCGATCGCTGAACTCACACAGCTAACCAGCAAAATCGCCCCAAATCCCAACCTCAGCTGGGCTCGAATGGTTTTTGGCCACGGTAGTCGGTTAACCATCAGTCAGGGTGGGGCCCAGCCATAATTTGCCGAATCTGCATTTCTAGCCGAGCTACGGCGGTTTCTGCCGCCTCGCCGTCGTATATTTCATGGAGCGTCATGGCGATCGCCTGGGCCACCCGGTGCCATTGGGGATGGAGCACCGCCGTAGAGCGCGAGGTTTGCATAGCCGTTTGCACAGCCAGAGCGTAGTCTACATTCATTGCTTCGGTGTAGACCGACGGAGTCAGCCAGGAAGAAAACCGTGGCGCGCCTCCTGTGGCCACCCCAATTTTGGCCTCCATGCTAGGACTTGTCGCCCACTGAATAAACATCCAGGCTGCCTGGGGCTGGCGAGCTGTCCGGGGAATCCCCAACCCCCAGAGCCAGTGGCCAGTCAGGCTGCTTTGATCAACGGGTGGCAAGGTTGCATAGCCAACATCTCCAGCAATGGTCGATTGGCTTGGATCTTCAAACCCTGGCCCAAACAGACTGGCGTCGATGTAAAACGCAGCTTTTCCAGCCTGAAACAGCTGCGTTGCTTCCAACCAGTTCATCGCCTTAATATTCGCTGGCCCAGCCTGCATCAGGCGGGTATAGGCCTCTAACCCTTTAACAATCCGGGCATCACTGAGTCGGGGCTGACTCCAGTCTCCATCGAACCAGATATTGTAGGGCAGCGGCGCTGGACGTTGGCCCCAGCAGTCCAGCACGATTCCCGTCACCGTATCGAGGATAGTGTCAGCGGGCACGCCTCGCATTACCGCTCCAAACACCTCTCCCCGTCCCTGTCGATTAATATCGGCCGCAGCCACCAACAAGTCATCTAGGCTCTTCGGAATCTGCCCCCCTGCATACTGGTTAACTAGCCGTTTGTTGTAGAACAGGATGTACGCTTCAAAGGTGGCTGGAATGCCATACAGTTCCTTCTCTTCACTTTCCGGAGGGTACATGGCGGTCAGCCGAAACCCCTCTGGAAAATCAAACAGATTATAGGTAGGTGCGGTCAGATGGGGGTCGCCAATGAAAGGCGTTAGCGGCAGCAGCAGGGCCTCATTCCAAAAACGATAGGCGGTGGAATCCATTGGCAAGAAAAAGACATCTGCCTGGGCCGGTTCAGCACGAATCACCCGCTCCATCACCTGAAAATAGTCCGGTTCTGGCACGACCTGAGGACGCGGCTGTATCCCAGTCAAGGTCTGAAATTCTGCCAGATAGGGCTCTATCCCATGGGTCCAGGGATGGTCGTTTAGGAGTAGATGCAGTTCGGTGCCGGCAAACTGCTGCCACCGCAAGCCCTCATTGCCGTTGAGATCAATATGGTCTGACAGGGGCGATCTCTGACAGTTAGATACCGCCGCCAACAAACCCGAGAAAGTCATTAACCGAATAAGCTGACGGCGTCGCAGGTGGGGCATAGAGCTTGCTACTACAGTTATCAAAATTCCTCAGGGTACATAAAGCGCAACAGAACACACCCGCAGCATGCTCTAAATGACTTAAACAGCCCGACGAATTGAGTTACTGACAATTAGGAATCTGTAGTTCGCGGCGTCATAGCTTGACTCCTAATTTAGACGTTTTCAGCCGATTCAGAGGTTATTTTCCAAAAACTGAAATGTTCACCCAGAAAACTACCCACCGGACAGCGCCCCACTCGCTGAGCCCCCCCTAGACAAGGCAAGATAGACTCGCACTGAGTCTTAATTAATAATCTTTGGACTCAATACCAGCCATCCTGGTCTCAGCACAAGACTTAATTTCGACGGCGGCGACCCTCGACGGCACCTGAGTATCCGCAGCCCGCTCCAGGCAGAACGCGATCGCGAGTACTCTCTGCGATCAATCCTTAAGCTCCTGCGGAGAGCGAAGTAAACTCGGATTGAGACTTGAAGGAGTCTTTTTAAGACTCAGAAAAATATTTTTTGGTCTCATGGTGAAGCAGCAGCTTAGCTTTGCTTTTGTCGCTATCAAGTGTTTTGCGTTGTTAAGGGATAAAGGTCAATGCGAAGAAGGGCGCACTAAATCACCTCCCCAAGCAATCAGATGAATACTTAAATCTCTTTTTAAGTCCAAAAAGTCCAAATCAAGGACTTATTTCTGGTAGGTCTAGTCTTGCTATGAGATTTACTATTGATAGCCGTAGCCAGAAGGTTAGGACTCCGTTCAGGCTCAGGGTGAGCGAGATGATGGCCTAACGTCGCCCCTCTAGGCTATGTCCTTCAAACAGCTGTCTAAGGCAGGCAGTCCAAATACATGTCGGTATCCCAATCGGTAGTGGTGGCTAAAAACTTTTCCCACTCGTCCCGCTTGTACCACTCAAATACTCGGTACATGTCTCCGGGCATAGCCGACTTGATCACCTCATCCTGGGCCAGGCGTTCTAAAGCCTCGCCCAGGGACATGGGCAGCTTCTTCACCTGCTTGCCGGCCTCCATCGCCTCGTAGAGATTGCGCTCCTCTGGTTCGCCGGGGTCTAAATCCCGCTTGATGCCGTCATCAAAGGCTTTGATGATCGCTGAAGCCATTAGATAGGGATTCACCATCGAGTCCACCGCCCGATACTCAAATCGGCCCGGTGCCGACACCCGCAGGCCGCAGGTACGATTCTGGAAGCCCCAGTCGGCATAGACCGGGGCCCACAGGCCAGTGTCCCAGAGGCGGCGATAGGAGTTTACTGTGGAGCAGCCGATCGCCGTTAGCGCCCCCAGGTGCTCAATCACTCCGCCAATGGACTTGAGACCGATGGGGCCAGGCTTGGTTTTGCTCAGCTCGGGGTCAGGTAGGAAGGTATTCTCACCGCCTTTGCGATAGCTAAATACCCCGTCAGCCCCAGGCATCGGGTCTACCCCGAGGGCATTTATCTGGTCCTCACCGCCGTACCAGAGGGACAGGTTGTGGTGGCAGCCGTTGGCGGAAAGTCCCATAAACGGCTTTGACATAAAACAGGCGATCAGGCCAAATTCCCGTGCTACCTGGGAACAGATTTGGCGGTAGGTGGTGAGGCGATCGGCGGTACGCAGGGCGTCGTCGAACATGAAATTCAGCTCTAGCTGCCCCGGCGCGTCTTCATGGTCCCCCTGGATCATGTCCAGACCCATGGCGTTGCAGTATTCGATCACCTTCAGCACCACCGGCCGCAGCTGCTCGAACTGGTCGATGTGGTAGCAGAAGGGCTTGGTGGCACCGCCGTCGGGCTTGCCGTCAGGGCCTTTTTTCAGCCACATCATTTCTGGCTCGGTGCCGTGGCGCAGGTGCAGCCCGTTGTGGTCTGCCTGGAACTGGGCGTGAATGCGGCGCAGGTTGCCCCGGCAGTCAGCGGTCAGGTAGGCACCGGGGTCTTCCGGTTCTTCCCGGTTGCGGAAACAGGTGCAAAATACCCGTGCCACTCGCTTGTCCCAGGGCAGCTGGCAGAAGGTGTCAGGGTCGGGGATAGCTACTAGTTCTGAAGCTTCCGGGCCATAGCCAATGTAGTTGCCGTAGCGATCTAAGAACAGGTTCGCCATGGCCCCGTAGACCAGCTGAATGCCTTTCTCGGCAATGCTTTCCCAGTGGGCGGCAGGCACTCCTTTGCCAGTGATGCGTCCGGTAACGGAGACGAACTGGTAGTAGATGTATTGGATTCCTAGCTCGTCAATTTTGGCCCGCACCTGCTTCACTAGCTCAGAGCGATCGCTCTGGGCCACATAGGCTTCTAAGTGGGTCAGGGTTTCTGGCTTAGAAATGGCTACAGTCACAGGTACTCTCTCCGATTTGACACCACACCGGCGGCTGACCTGCAGGTCGCTGCCTTGTCGCTAGTAAATCGGGCCTGCTCCTCTGACTTTGTAGCTGGAGCTACCTGGCTGGGGTAAAAGGGCCTTTAAAGTCAGAGAACCTTGGCAAAATACCGGGCTATTGGCTCAGATTTCCTAGGGCAGGTATTTTGACCTCTCAAATCAATATCTTCTGAAAATGGCTGAGCCCAAACTCCTGCTAATCACATTCACAAATCCTAACGGCACCTAGGCTAGACCATCTGGTCTACCCGTTAACTCTATCTATGACCAGAGATTGAGCTGTAGCGGTGAAGCGCACAGGTTGGTGACTACTGGCTGAGATGTGTAACGGGGCCGAAGCACCTTTCCCAGATCTACTAAGTCCCGATTTTTTCTGACTGCGATCGCGGGTTTATTGCGCGACCCTAGAGACAGTTAAGAAGGGTCGACGGCGGGCCTATGGGGCTTCAATTTGGGCGAGACATCTGCGGCAATTTGGCCACGGCAGAAAAGCGGGAGTGGCTGGTCACTAACGGCATCGGTGGCTATGCCCTGCAGATCGAGCGCAACGTGATGTTCCTCATCCTGACGCTGATCCTGCTGGTGGCGGCCCTCAAGCCCCCGTTGGCTCGCACCCTGCTAGTGACCAAACTCGATGAGCAGATCACCTATGGCGGGCAGACCTACGACCTGTTTAGCGATCGCCGGGGGGATGGCACTGTTACCCCCGAGGGCTACCGCCAGATTGAGGACTTTACCCTAAACGGGTCTATTCCCACCTGGACCTTTGCCTTTGGGGATGCCCTGCTCAAAAAATGCATCTGGATGGAGCCCGGGACAAATACCACCTACATTCGCTACAGCCTCAAGCGCGGCAGCCAGCCAATGACCCTGTCCCTCAAAGCCCTGGTAAACTACCGCAACCACCACCACAGTAGCCGCGCTGACGACTGGCAGATGGCCATTCAGCCAGTTACCGGAGGAATAGAAATTAAAGCCTTTGCCGGAGCCCATCCCTACTGCCTGGTGGCCGATCAAGGCGACTGCACCCCGCAGCACACCTGGTACTGCGACTATGATCTGGCGATCGAGCGCTATCGGGGCATTGACTCCCGAGACGACCACCTCCACGCCGCCACCTTTGAGCGGCAGCTCCAGCCGGGAGAATTTATGACCCTTGCCGCCAGCACCGAAGCCCCCGATGCCATTCAGTTTGAGGGGGCGATTCAGCGGCGACGGGGTCACGATCAACGCCTGCTGGGCCAGTGGTATTCAGCTGCCTATCTCCAGGCTAAACAGGCTCCCCTGTGGATAGAACAGCTGGTGCTGGCGGCGGATCAGTTCGTGGTGGGGCGATCGCGGCCGGACCAGTCAGCCGGTAAGACCGTGATCGCTGGCTATCCCTGGTTTGGAGACTGGGGCCGAGATACGATGATTGCCCTGCCGGGGCTGACGGTGGCCACCGGCCAGCCAGAGTTGGCCCGACCCATTCTGCGCACCTTCGCCCAGTACCTTGACCAGGGAATGCTGCCCAACCTGTTTCCCGAGGCGGGGGAAACGCCAGAATACAACACCGTAGATGCGATTCTCTGGTACTTTGAGGCGATCCGGGTTTACTTTGCCGCCACCGGCGATCGCCAGCTTTTAGAGGAGCTATTCCCCGCCCTGGCAGAGATGATTCGCTGGCACCAGAGGGGCACTCGCTACCACATTCATCTCGACGCCGACGGGCTAATCTATGCCGGTGAGCCGGGGGCCCAGCTGACCTGGATGGATGCCAAGGTGGGGGACTGGGTAGTGACCCCCCGAATTGGCAAACCGATTGAGGTGAATGCCCTCTGGTACAACGCCTTGCTGATCATGGTGCAGGTGTGCAACCAGCTGGGGCAACCGGCAGAGGCCTATCACCAGCTGGCGGCCCACACCCGAATAGGGTTTCAGCGATTTTGGCAGCCGGAGCTGGGCTACTGCGCCGACGTTATCGACGGACCAGAGGGCAGCGATCTCAGCCTGCGACCCAATCAGATTTTTGCGGTGGCACTACCGGGGTGCGATCGCTGGCAGGGGCTATCTAACGGCAGCCAGCTAACCCCAGAAACCTTAGGTCCGCCGCTATTATCAGCTCCCCAGCAGCAAGCAGTGATAGATACGGTAGCCCGACGGCTGCTCACTTCCTACGGGCTGCGATCGCTCGCCCCTGATCATCCCAACTATCGTGGCCGGTACGGCGGCGACCCGGTGCAGCGGGATGGCAGTTACCACCAGGGCACCGTCTGGGGCTGGCTGATAGGTCCGTTCGTGCAGGCTCACCTGAAGGTCTACCAAAACCCGGTCATCGCCCGCAGCTTCCTTGAGCCGATGGCAATGCACCTGCAAGATGGCTGCGTCGGCAGCCTCAGCGAAATTTTTGACGGGGATGCCCCGTTTACTCCCCGCGGCGCCTTTGCCCAGGCCTGGACCGTGGCAGAGGTGCTGCGAGCCTGGTCCCTGACATCCAGTGGCGCCCATCTCCGGTGACAACCGGCCTCCCCTAGCCACTAAACCTGGTATCCCAACAGCCGCCAGTAGCCAAAGATAGCCATCAGCAAGATCGCAGCGATCGTCAGGCTGGCATAATAGCCGCGCTGGACAGCAGACCAGGCTGGCTGACTCCCCGACCAGAGGCTCATGCCCACCATTGCTAGGGTGAGCAGCCCTGCAAACATCGGCAGCGTCAGAAACAGGACGCCAAACCAGGGCATGCCGTAGGCTAGTTTCCAGCCGCCGTAGAGCCAGAGGGCCAGGGGAAAGCCGATGAGAAACACCAAGTTGAGGCCGCTAACGGTACCCGCCAGTTTCCACGCCAGCGGCGTCGGCAGATTCACCTCAAATCGCTTGCCCCGCAGTCGCTGCATCGCCTGTCTCTTATACACATCT
>PYEQ01000132.1 GCA_003017785.1 filamentous cyanobacterium CCP5
GGCACCTGGGCGGACGTGATCAACCGCGCCAACCTGGGTATGGAAGTGATGCATGAGCGTAATGCGCACAACTTCCCGCTGGACCTGGCGTCTGCTGAGGCCCCTGAAATCATCGGCTAGTCATCTTCTGATTAGTCCATGACCAGTTAAGTGAAAGCGCTCTCCCTCGGGAGGGCGCTTTTTAGTAGGGCATTGCACGAGGTATAGGAAGTGAACAATACCTGGTTTGGACACTGACGCGCCGGGCAGTGCCGCAGTCATTGGCTTTTGGGCAATATTTAGATCCTAACCTGCCCGGCCAACGCAATATTACACTGGCGGTTAGGTTAGGCCATTGCCAATCAGGTCGAAGGTTGCTTACAGTAATGCTTTGAGATGGTTTATGAATGATTTAGGGGTGTTTTTCCTAGCTGTCTTGGGCGGTGTCGCGATCGCCATCCAGGGGCAATTTATGGGCCTGATGACCCAGATTATGGGGCCCCGGGAAAGTATTTTGGTTACCTACGCTGGTGGGATGGCGATCGCCGTTTTGCTAGTGCTATCGACCCAGGACAATAATCTAAAAGCTTGGCCGTTGGTTCCCTGGTACGCATTGACAGCAGGAGCCTTTGGGTTGATCATCGTTGGCACGATTGGTTTTGTTGTGCCTCGTCTGGGTTTAGCGACTGGATTTGGAGTGATCGTAGCGACTCAATTCATCTTTGGGGTGCTGATTGATCAGTTTGGTCTGTTCGGGGCTGATATTCGACCCATTGATTTGCCCAAGCTGGTAGGCCTAGGATTAATTGTCAGTGGGGTTGCTCTCATGGGTCGCTGACGAGAGTCAAGACTGGTGTGCCATGCTGGCTGAGAGTGGACAGATTATCAGCTATGGGTACTAGTTAGGGTTCAGGTAGACGGAAAAAAGCTAGTCGTCCCTGACGACTAGCTTTTACAGATGCTCGCTTTCGCTCGCGAGCTATTTGCCATTGATAGAGTGAATGGCCATTGCTGATGGATCAGCAGATTCAGGTTGGGGCAGGATTCGGCGCGCTATCGGCTCGTTTGCTTTGGCTTGACCTTAATGCAGGACCGAGATTTCGATGGCGCTGGCGATCGCCCCTGCAAACAGGGCAATCGTGATAATTCGAGGAAACGTGAAGTGCTCTTGGCTCTGAGGCTGCCTTCGCAGCAGGCTGTACAGGGTGGGAGCTCCGATTAAAAAGAAAATAATGCCCAAGATGCTGGTCTTCGGCAGTTGGTCAGAATTGATTTCGGAATGGGCTGAACGGATAGCCATAGTTAATCTCCAATCTCAGCAGAAGCCGGACCTGAATCTGAAGCAGAATAATTCCTACCGCAGAATGCAACAATTTGTTACAGATTACTTGACCAAATTCCTTTCGACAAGGGTAAAAGCCGCATCGTTTGCAGTGTTAGTTTAGACCAGGCAGGTTCTTCGGGGTGTCTATGGCGCGGTTTCCCAAAAGTACGCTTCCCCCTGGGCTAATTATTCGTACGGGGCGGCTGGTGTGGAGTGGCCTCTGGCACGTGATGATGTCTCGCATGGCTCCTCCTACGCCAGAGGGTGACTATGTACGGCCTGCCAGCGAGTTTCGTCAGAGCCTAGGGAGCGAACTCTTTCCCCCCGATGCTGACCGTTACTGTCTGATTGTGGGGATGGGCTGTCCGTGGGCTCACCGGACTCTAGTGGTGAGGGCGCTAAAGGGATTGGCTGCGGCAGTGCCTGTGGTGCTGGTAGAACCCGATGCTGATCGGGGGTCTTGGCGATTTATCGAACCATTTGAGGGCTGTGACACATTGCCTGAGCTGTATCAGCTAGCCCAATCGGGCTATCAGGGACGATCGACGGTGCCGGTGCTGTGGGATAGTCAGCAGCGCACCATCGTCAACAATGAAAGCGCTGAGATCATCGTTATGCTGGACCAGGCTCTGAATGGAGTAGCGGCCCATGCGGAGTTAGAGCTGTATCCGACCTCGCTGCGGCCTCAAATTGATGCCTGGAATGAGCGGATCTATGCGACCGTCAATAACGGCGTCTATCGCTGCGGCTTTGCCCAGTCTCAGGCCGCCTATGACCGCGCCTGCACAGCACTGTTCAGCACCCTGGATGCCATTGATGGAACGTTGGCGAATCAACGGTATCTCTGCGGCAATAGAATCACCCTGGCGGATGTGAGACTGTTTACGACCCTATTCCGCTTTGACGCGGTTTACTACAGCCTATTCAAGTGCGATCGCCGCCGCATTCAAGACTATCCATTTTTAGGCCCTTATCTCCGGGATCTTTATCAGCAGCCGGGCATCGCGGATACCTGCGATCTAGAGGCCGTAAAGCGCGACTATTTTGGCAATTTGTTTCCCCTCAATCCCGGCGGCATCATCCCCCAGGGGCCTGGCACAGCCTTTCTTGAGAAACCCCACAACCGGGCGATGGTGGGGATTTAAACGACTCCCTAAAGCCCTTGGTCTGCACTGGCACGCTTGCCGTGGCCAGGATAATTGGGGCTCGGGTCCAGGTTAATGAAAAAAAATCCCATTAGTTGCTTGACAGTGGACCGACTAGCCGTATTAAACTCAGGGTTGTTAATTGAAACTCATTTTCATTAGTCCCGTTCGTCTGCACGTCAACGGGGCAAGGAGCAAGTAACTTATGAAATGGACTCGACGGAATTTAATGGTTGCCGCGGCGACGGTAGCGGTAGTCGTAGTAGGTGCCTGCAGCTCGGAGCAGCCTGCGGCTGATGGAACGGGGGCAGCAGGGGACGAAGCCGCCGCCTCTGGCGAGATTAATCTCTACTCTTCGCGTCATTACGACAGCGACGATGTCATTTACGAGCGATTTACAGAAGAGACCGGTATCGAGGTCAATTTGATTGAAGGGGATGCCGACGAACTGATTGAGCGGATCAAGAGTGAAGGGGCCAATAGCCCTGCCGATGTGCTGCTCACGGTAGATGCCGGTCGACTCTGGCGGGCTGAGCAGGAAGGATTATTTCAATCGGTTGATTCGGAGATCCTTGAATCAGCCATTCCTGAAAGTTTGCAGCATCCAGATAACTTGTGGTTTGGCCTCACCAAGCGGGCTCGGGTGATTGTCTACAATACCGACGCTGTTGATCCTGCTGATTTGTCTACCTATGAGGCCCTGGCCGAACCCCAGTGGAAAGGGCGGGTTTGTATTCGCAGCTCTAGTAATATCTACAACCAGTCGCTGCTGGGCTCCATGGTGGAAGCCGAAGGCGTAGAGGAAACGGAATCCTGGGCCAAGGGCCTGGTGAGTAACCTGGCTAGGGAGCCCGAAGGGGGCGATACTGACCAGATTAAGGCCGTGGCAGCGGGTCAGTGCGACGTCGCTATCGTCAACCATTACTACTGGGCTCGACTGGCTAAATCTGAGGATCCTGCGGATCAGGAAGTGGCCCAGGCGACGGAGGTGTTTTTCCCTAACCAGGATGGCCGGGGAACCCATGTGAATATCAGCGGTGGTGGAGTCATGGTCAATGCTCCGAATCAGGAGAATGCGATCGCCTTCTTAGAGTTTCTTGTTACCCCTGAAGCCCAGGAAGTTTTTGCTCTCAGCAATAACGAGTATCCCGTGGTGGAAGGGGTCGAAATAGACCCCGTAGTTTCGGCCCTGGGAAACTTCAAGGTGGATGAGGTGAACGTGTCTGCCTACGGCAACAACAACCCAGAGGTGGTCAAGCTAGTGGATCGCGCTGGCTGGAAATAGGCTCAATCCGGCGGGGCAGCCTAGAGGCTAGCCGTGGGCTGCCCTTATTGCTTCTGATTTTCAAGAAGTCCCCCGGATCTCTCCGGGGGAGGCCTCTACCGTACCCTCTCTCACCTTGATTGGGTTTTCCGAACGACGTATGGCACATTATTGAATAAGATTATCAATAAAGCCATGGGCTTTCCCCGATCAATTCCTCCCATCTATTTTGCAAATAGAAGTAACCTGCATGACCCCTCCTACCGTCCTCAAGCTAGACCGTGTCACCAAGCGCTTCGACGGCCAGCCCCCTGCGGTGAACCAGGTGAGTTTTGACCTCAAGCAAGGGGACCTGCTGGGGCTCCTGGGGCCTTCTGGATGTGGTAAGACGACTCTGCTGCGGCTGATTGCAGGGTTTGAGATGCCCGAGAACGGATCTATTTACCTGTCTCAACGGTCTGTGTGTGGTCATCAATGGGTAACGCCGGAGCAGCGAGATGTAGGCATCGTGTTCCAGGACTATGCGTTATTCCCCCACCTCACCGTGGAAAAGAATGTGGCCTTCGGGCTGCGGCAGCAGCGGCAGCAGTCGCGCCAGCTGCACCAGCGAGTGGCTGAGGCGATTGAGCTGGTGGGGTTGAAGGGATTTGAACGGCGCTATCCCCACGAACTGTCTGGCGGTCAGCAACAGCGGGTCGCCCTGGCTCGAGCCCTGGCTCCTCGTCCGTCTCTGGTGCTGCTGGATGAGCCGTTTAGCAACTTAGATGTGCAGGTGCGGCTCTATCTGCGTCAGGAGGTTAGAGACATCCTCAAGCGAGTGGGGGCATCGGGCGTATTTGTTACCCACGATCAGGAAGAAGCGCTGGCGATCGCCGATCAGGTGGCGGTTATGCGCCACGGCCGGATTGAGCAGTTGGGGGCTCCGGAAGATATTTATGCAGCCCCGGCGTCGCGGTTTATCGCCGAATTCGTTACCCAGGCCAATTTTTTACCGGCCCGCCGTAACGCCCAGGGATGGAAAACAGAAGTGGGGTGTTTCGATGTCAATGTCGATCCCTGTGCGGCCCCTGACGAAGACTATGATCTCAGCAGCGGTGACCTGATGATTCGCCAGGAAGAGCTCGATCTGGAGACAGATGCGGAAGCTCCCCTGCTGGTGCGCGATCGCCAGTTCCTGGGACGAGAGTACAAATATTGTCTGCTAGCTCCCTCTGGACTCACCCTCCACGCCCGGACTTCCCTCAGCCAGCGCATCGAAGTAGGATCTCGGGTAAAGGCGTCCATTCGTTCCCAGCGGCTGAGATTTTTCCCCCAGCCCCAGGTGGCCGCTGTGGCTTAGGCCGGATGCCACACCTGCTTCGGACGAGATATTAAGCACTGTCAAGTCTTGGTAAGGGCGAAGTCAGAGGCGGGTGGATTTTCCTAAAATGGCTTCTATTGGATGATCCTTTGCTGGATGCTAATGAGGCGGCTAGATGAAGGCTAAGATTCCCGTTCAAGAAGCTGCTCGGCTGGAAGCCCTGAGGCAGTACGAAATTCTTGATACTCCATCAGAACAATCCTACGACGACATCACGGCTCTGGCTGCCTATATCTGCAATGTCCCGATTGCTCTGATTAGCTTGGTGGATGCTGATCGTCAGTGGTTCAAGTCTAAAGTTGGGCTTGAGGCTAGTGAAACCAGTCGGAGCGTGTCATTCTGCGCCCATGCCATTCTCAACCAGGGCATGATGGTGGTAAAAGACGCTACCGAGGATCCGCGCTTTTTCGATAATCCCCTCGTCACCTGTGCTCCAGACATTCGCTTTTATGCTGGGGTTCCTTTGGTGACCCCAGATGGCCAGTCCATCGGCACCCTCTGCATCATTGATCATGAACCTCGAGAACTATCGGAATATCAGACTAAAACCCTAGAAGCCTTAGCCCGCCAGGTGGTGATGCAGCTGGAATTACGACGTATTTCTAGTCAGCTCGCTGACGCTCTTAACCAGATTGATCAGATGGCTGGGCTAATTCCCATTTGTTCCTACTGCAAAGGGATCCGCAACGATGAGGGCTACTGGTCTACCGTCGAAGAATTCATCGAACAGCATGCCGAGGTGACATTTACCCATGGCGTTTGCGATAGCTGTATGCAGAAGCATTTTCCAGAAGTAGCCGACATTTTGCTGCCCGATCCACGGAGTAACCCTGATGCTCAAAAGCGCTCTCGTTCCTAATGGGGATCCAGGGACGCGATGCGGTCGTGCTCCACAGAATTTGACCCGGTGGGCACTATTTACCCTATTACGCGACGTTGCTCTGGGTTAACGTCCTGTATATAGTCATTAAGAACTTCTTAAAGCTGCCTACCTTTTGGGAAACCAGAGCTAAAGTTTGAAATCAAGATACCTCCTAACTGCGTCTCCGGCCCCATCTAGCTCCTTTACGGTGTTTTTTGATGGGGCTGCTTTTTGTTTAAAGCTGGGTGGTTTCAAGAATCTGTCTGGTGGCGAATGATCTCAATCGAGATTTGCCCGCTAAAGTTCTCAATCGGTGGGGAGAGTTTGGTGAGCTTTACCTTGACCTGACTCAGACGGCGATCGCTCTGCAACGCCTGGGTAGCGATCGCGCCTGCTAAACGCTCAATTAGCTTGAAACGCTCCTCGCGAATCAGCCGCTGGGTTTCCTGGATGATGTAGCGGTAGTCGTGGGTGTCCGACAGATGGTCAGACTGGGTGGCGGCGGTGAGGTCGAGCCAAAGAGTCAGGTCGGCCTCGAACCACTGGCCCAGAATGTTTTCTTCGGCGAGGGCGCCGGTGTAGCCGTAGCTTTGAATGCCGGTGAGCAGGATGGTGTCCATGGAAGTAGATAGCAGCTGCATGGGTAAAACAGCTTGCATGATAGCCCTGGATGGGATGTGAAACGATGATCTTGAAAAGGCTTTGAAAGTCCTTTATAGATACGCAATTCCATTGATGGTGTCTTGAAACCTACAGATAGGGTGCCAGGATTTACTCGGCAAGGCATCGTCCCCAAACCTCTAAGGTTGACCAAAATCATTTCAGCCCTCCAAAATTCGTGGCTCGCTCGAACGATGCCTGCTGTTCGATATATAATGGGCAAGCCTGGGAAAGTGGCGGAATTGGTAGACGCACCACACTCAAAATGTGGCGGCTTCGGTCATGCGAGTTCGAGTCTCGCCTTTCCCATTAGGAGGGCAGGCTGCGCTCCAGCAGTGGTACTCAACTAGGACGACCGATTGAGCGGCCTGGTTGGGCAAATAAGTCCTTACCTTAAAGACATACTCGCCGTAGTCTGCTAAATCATCAGTTCCTAGAACTGTTAGGCAAATCTCAGCGAATAGCCAGAATGATGTTCTCAAGAATAAAGATTCCATGGCTCGCAAGCGATAACTCAGTAGAGGGGGGAAGAGCCCCTAGACGTTCTGCCTCAAGCAGCTCTCTATAAATCAGTCATGTCGTTACGGGACTCTACTGACTTATCGGTCTGAATTACCGGTTTTCTGCTAGCCTGCCGAGTGGAATTAAGCGGTTGCCCCGGTTGCCCCCAGTGGGGGCAGCAACAGCCCAGATGTTGACTCTGCCCTGGCCTATAAAGCTGCCATCAAATCAGGTGCGGCTGGCGATGGCCAACCCTGAGGAGTACACACCCCATTCCAGCAGTGATACTCAACGATCGCGATCGCTTGGGATGGGGCATCCCCTCTAACGTTGAATACATACTCGCCGTAATCTGCAAGGTCATCCGTTCCTATGGCGGTGAGACAAACCTCAGCCAGCAGCCAAACGATGGATTTCAAGACAAAGGATTGCATAACCCACAACCAGAGCTCAATTGATGACATGACAGGAACCTTACCCTTAGAAAGTTCGGCGCCCGTCGAAAAGGATCTGTGGAAATCGCTTAAACTTCCTTAACATTTCCCTCATGTATATAAATGTAAACTATCTGGCTGATTATGTGTACTTATGTTCATTGGTCTCTGAGGGAAAATTTGTGTGCCCATAGCAACTGAACAGCTGGTTTGGACAATGCTTAGCGCGCCAGTGTCCCAGTCATCGGCTTTTGGCGCAATGTCTACGTCCTAGCTTGCCTGGCCTATGGCATAGGGGCTGATGGCTGCTGATCCAGGACTGATGGCCATAAAAAACCTGCAAGCAAATCTGCTTGCAGGTTTTTGGTTTTGATTTGCGCTTGAAGTGCTTAGCCGTGGCGGGACTTTTCTGACCAGACCCGTGTGGGGAGCCCCCAAACATAAATGAAGCCTTCGGCGGCTTTGTGGTCGAAGGTGTCGTCGCTGGTGTAAGTGGCCAGTTCTTCGGAGTACAGCGCCTTGTCGGACTTGCGGCCGACGATGGTGGCAGTGCCCTTAAACAGCTTAATCCGCACCGTACCGGATACTCGCTTCTGGGTCTGCTGGATAAAGGCATCCAGGGCGTTTTTCAGGGGGCTATACCAGAGGCCGTTGTAGACGATCTGGCTGTAGGTTTCTTCGATGCCCCGCTTGTAGTGGGATACATCGGCGGTTAGCGTCAGGCTCTCAAGATCCCGGTGGGCGGCGATCAGCACCAGCAAGGCTGGGGCTTCGTAGATTTCCCGCGACTTAATGCCCACCAGCCGGTTTTCCACCATATCGATGCGGCCAACGCCGTGGCGACCGGCGACTTCGTTGATCTGGGTGACCAGTTCCACGGGGGAGTACACCTGGCCGTTGAAGTGGGAGGGAATGCCCTCGTTGAAGGTAATTTCGATGTACTCGGGCTCGTCGGGAGTGTCGGCGATGCCCGTGGTCATCAAATAAATTTCTTCGGGAGGCTCAGTCCAAGGATTTTCCAGGGGACCGGCTTCAATGCTGCGGCCTAGCAGGTTGCGATCAATGCTGAAGGGCGAAGATTTTTTCACGGGGAACTCCAGCCCGTAGTTTTCGCCATAGGAGATGGCTTCTTCACGGCTCATGCCCCACTCGCGGGCGGGGGCAAGGACTTTCAGATTGGGGTTGAGGGCGGCGATAGAGACATCGAAGCGCACCTGGTCGTTGCCTTTGCCGGTGCAGCCGTGGGCGACGGCGTCGGCCCCATATTTTTCGGCGGCTTCCACTAGGGCTTTGGCGATTAGGGGCCGGGCTAGGGCGGTGGAGAGGGGATAGCGGTTTTCGTAGAGGGCGTTGGCCTGGATGGCGGGGAAGGCATAGTCGCTGATGAAGCTGGCGGTGAGGTCGGCCACCAGGGATTCGGAGGCCCCGGCGGTGAGAGCTTTTTTGCGAATGGGGTCGAGGTCATCGCCCTGGCCGAGGTCAGCGGCGAGGGTGATGACTTCTTTGACGCCCCATTCGTGCATGAGGTAAGGGATACAGACGGTGGTATCGACACCGCCGGAGTAGGCTAGGACAACTTTTTCAGCGCGACCCATAAGTTAAGACCTGGAATCCTTCACAAGCGTCTTATTATCGGACGAATTGCGATCGCCGCGCGGTTTTTGGATCACAATCTGCTGACATTAGCGGTCGGGGCATACGGCGGTTGCCCTCGAAGATATAGGCCTCCCACCACCAACCCACGTCGGTTGGGCAAAGCGCCAGCGTGCCCAACGAATTGATGTAGTTAGGTTCCTGGCTGTAGGAGTCAGTAAGACCACGGCTGTGATCAAAAGCCAAATCTCTACCCGGGGGGATTTCGTTCCCCCGGAGCCCCCACGACCAGGAGCGTCCAACCGAAGGTTGGCCAAGGATCAGAGCCGACCTGGACCTTGCGGAAAGGTTTGCCTGTAAGAAGTGTTTTAGCGCTTCGCATGGCATTGGAGGGGTGGGCTTTTTATTCGGGTCGATAAAGACAGTGGCTAATGGCCTAAATCAATGCAGTGAGCAGAGGGATAAGGCGATCGCCTTATCCCCAGTCTTTACCATTGCTCAAAGAC
>PYEQ01000133.1 GCA_003017785.1 filamentous cyanobacterium CCP5
GCGGGGGCGGCGTCACTGTTAGGGGCGAAGAGCTTCTCCTAGATAACTCTGTCATACTCACGTTGACCGGTAGCATTGCCGCCGGAGGCGACGGTCTTTTAGAGGTCAACCAGGGAACCGGCCAGCTCATTTTGCAAAACGACTCTGTAATTTCTGCAGAAACCGAGGGACAAGGTGCTGGCGGCAGTGTCACCCTGCAGGCAGGGGATATCCAGTTGCTCTCCAATAGCGGTATCGGTACAGAGACGAGAAGCGAAGGGGATGCCGGGATACTGACCCTTGCCGGGCAAACCCTGCGTTTAGAGGACGGCTTTCTTCTAGGCAACACCTTTGGCAAGGGCAACGGCGGCCAGATTTCGATCGATGTCACTGACCAAATTGATCTGTTTGGCTTCTCTGAAATCTCAGCCAATGCGGATGACTTTTTCAATCCTGGCGGAGGTATTGGCGATGCCGGCAGTGTCACGATAGCCACCACTGGCCAACTGAATATTCGCGATATTAGCCAAATTGGAGCCTCTACCTTTGGAGATGCTGGGGCCGGAGGGACGGTTTCAGTCCAGGCTGATGAAGTCTTGATCGCTGGGCCGGGGGCAAGAATTGCTAGCCTGGTGGATTTTGGCTCCCCTAGCCAGGGGGGAACTATTGACCTGAACCTCCGGACGCTACGCTTAATAGAGGGGGGGAAAATCGAAACCTCAACCCTCGACCCTTTTTTCTTCGGGACCACTGGCAGCGCTGGGAATATCGTTGTCCGTAATGCAGAACTGGTAGAGATTATTGGAGAAACCAGCACCACGGGGCTGTTTGCTCAAGTTGGAGACAATGTAACTGGACCAGCCGGAATTACTGGCTTTGGGGGGACCATCAGCGTTAATACAGACCGGTTGAGGCTATCGGGTTCTGATGGGACTATTTCTTCCTCCACCGTTGATTTGGGAACGGGCGGCAATATTGATATTACTGCTAGACAAATACAGGTACAGAACGGAGCCCAAATTCAGTCAGCGACCCTGGGACTAGCCCCCGGCGGGCAGATTACCGTGCGGTCTGGCACGTTAGAAATACAAGGCACAGGGGCAACCGCTTCCTTTGCTCCCAGTGCCCTGGTGACAAGCACTTTGGGGGATCAGCCAGCAGGCGACATTACGGTGACCACGGGGCGACTCGCCGTCGAGGCCGGCGGACGGCTGTCAGCCTCCAGCGATGGCGCTGGTGCGGGGGGCTCCGTTCGAGTGACGGCTATCGATCGGGTCGTGGTGTCGGGGCGCGGCCCTAGCAGTGCTAGCGGGCTGTTTGCAGAGGGGAGAGGAACTGGCCCAGGGGGCACAATTGAGGTGCGATCGCCACTGCTGCTGCTGGACCAGGGGCAGATTGTAGCGGAAACCTTCTCGGATGACGGGGGCAATCTGCAACTACGCATTCCTCAGCTGATTTTACTGGACAATCAGGCGTTGATTTCGGCCTCTGCAGGGCGCGGCAGTGGCCTTGGCCGTGGCGGCAATATCGATATTGAGACTGGCTTTCTGGTTGCAATTCCTGGTAGCGATAGCGATATCGTGGCCAACGCGTTTTTGGGCCAGGGAGGCAACATCCAGATTTCGGCTCTGGGGATTTTGCAAATTGAACCGCGATCGGCAATTGCGAGCAATGGCACCAACGATATTGATGCCAGTTCGGCCTTTGGCCAAGACGGAACCGTCACGATCTCTCAGCCAGACATCGATCCCAGCCGCGGCCTGGACGCAGCTGCACCAGAATTCGTCGATGCTTCACAACTAGTGGCTCAGGGATGCCAGGAGAGAGCAGCGCCCACGTCAGGACGATTGGCCATTACGGGACGGGGGGGGATCGCCCTGGCTCCCAGTACTGTGCCGAGTGCGGGCACGTTGTTTACCGACTTGGGCAGTACGGAGATCGCATCGGTTGAACCCAGCTTATCGGGGACAAATCCCATTCAGTCTCAGCCTAGTCAGCCTCAGCCTGTAGAGGCTCAGGGTTGGGTTGTTAACGACCAGGGAGAAGCGGTGCTGGTGGCCCAGGCATCGAGGGGAGAACCTGCCCCTGGCTGGGGACCGTCCGCGAGCTGCGCCAGTCACCTGTAATTCACATAAATGGGAACAAGGTCAAGGCTTTGATGAAATCGTTCAGGCTGATAAAACCTAGAAGAAGAGCCCAGCGATGGCGCTGGGAACGGCTGGCAGTCTGCCTGCTGTTGGGGATGCTGATTTCGGTTGAAGTGCCGAAAATAGGGAATTTTTCCCAGCCAGTGATGGCTGCCGTCATCCCCCAGGTGGCCGAAGCGTCCCTGGAACAGCAGGGAGTAGACCACTACGAGGCGGGGGCCTACCGACAAGCCGCAACCGCATGGGAGCAGGCGGCGGATCGCTACCGGATAGAGGGAGATTGGTTGGACCTCGCCCGTACCCTGAGCAACCTATCCTTAGCCCAGCAACAGCTCGGTCAGTGGACCACGGCAACGACAGCTATCGAGGAAGCTGTGTCAGTGCTAAAAACCCATGATAGTCGTCGTGGGCAACCGGCCTTGTGGGCTCAGGTTCTCAATTCTGAGGGAAAGCTCCGGTTTGGCCTTGGCCAAATGTCTGAGGCAATCACCGCCTGGGAAGCAGCTGTTGAGGCTTACAAAACAGCCGAAAAAGATGACCACGCACGGCAAAGTCAGATGAATCTGGCCCTCGCTCTGAAGGCGGCGGGCTACTATCAGTGGTCCCAGGAGCAGATGGCAGAGGTGGTCGAGGCATTACGCTCCCAATCAGATTCGCGGCTAACGGCCTCGGCCCTCCAGCAGTGGGGAGATACCCTGCGGCTGGTAGGCCACTTAGACGCGGCAGAGGCGGTCCTAGCGGAGAGTCTAGCACTGAGCCAATCATTACAGGCTGATGCCGAAATGGCAGCCGCTCTGCTGAGTTGGGGTAACACCAAACGGAGCAGCGGCGACCTGGAGGCGGCCCAAGACTTCTACCAGCGAGCAATCGCCATAGACCGGGCTCCGTCAGAAACGCATATTTTGGCCCAGCTAGCCCTGTTAAATTTGCAGGTGCTGCAGCAGCAATGGGCCGCAGCCCACACGTCATGGCCTTCCGTGGCCCGTGATTTACAACAGCTACCCAGTAACCACCAAAGCCTGTACCACCGCATTAATCTAGCCATTAGCCTGATTCATCTTAAGCAAGGCCATCGCAATGCCTCACTGTCTTGGCGATCCATCGCCGAGCTCCTGGCTGAGACTGCCAGTCAGGCAGGAACCCTGGGAGATCGCCTGGGGCAATCCTACGCTTTGGGCTATCTGGGCTCAGTCTATGAGCAAACCCAGCAGCCCGCCACTGCCCAAACTCTAACAGAGCAAGCATTGGCCTTAGCCCAGGAGATGAACGCTGGAGAAGCCGCCTATCTCTGGCAGTGGCAGATGGGCCGTCTGTTGAAGCAGCAGAGCCAGGAAGCCGATGCGATCGCCGCCTATGGAGAGTCAATCCAGACCCTGCAGTCTCTTCGCAGCGATCTAGCCACGGTCAAAGCTGATGTTCAGTTTTCCTTTCGAGAAAACGTCGAACCTGTCTACCGAGAGTTTGTTGACTTGCTGTTGAGGTCGGCTCCTGCCCTGGAGCCGACCCCAGCTAAGCTGGCTCAGGCGCGGGACGTGATCGAGTCCCTACAGCTCGCCGAGTTAGATAACTATTTCCAAGAAGCCTGCCTCCAGGGTCAGTCTGTCTCGATTGACCAGCTCGAGGCCAAATCGGCCGTCCTGTATCCGATTATCTTGGCAGATCGCTTGGAACTGATTCTGAGCCTACCTAAGGGGCAGTTTCGCCACTACAGCCGTCCCATCTCGGCCCCTGAGTTAGAGGCATTGATCCAGCAGTTTCGCCAGAATCTGGTCATTCTTAGCCGCCGAAGCTATTTTGAGCCGGCCCAGCGGCTCTATGACCTGCTGGTGCGACCGGTGATCGCGGATCTGCGCACCAATGACATCGAAACCCTTGTCTTTGTGCTCGATGGCTCCCTCAAAAGTATTCCCATGGCCGCCCTCCACGATGGCCAGCAGTTTTTAGTCGAGGAATTTGCAGTCGCCCTTAGTCCAGGGCTACAGCTGATTAGCCCCCAACCGCTCAATCAGCAACCGCTCAATATTCTGACCGCTGGCTTGACCGAAGGCCGTCAAGGCTTTTCTCCTCTGAGCTATGTTGAAGACGAAATTGCCCAGATCCGCAGCATCTTACCTAAGGGTTCGTCCTTGGTGGACGCATCCTTCACCAAGCCAGCGTTCAGATCTCAGGTTGAAAATGCTTGGTTCCCGGTTATACACATCGCTACCCACGGACAATTCAGCTCAAACCTGGCAAACACGTTTTTGCTGGCTTGGGACGACGTCATTCAGGTGGATGAACTGAGTCAGCTATTGCAAGATAACATCAGTAGCCCACAGCAGGCGATCGAATTATTGGTTTTAAGTGCCTGCCAAACAGCTGCCGGAGACCAGCGAGCGGCTCTTGGTCTCGCCGGCTTTGCCATCAAGGCCGGGGCCCGTAGTACCCTAGCTTCCCTTTGGTCGGTTAACGATGCCACCACATCGGAATTGATGTCTAAGTTTTACCAAGAACTGGTCAAACCGCAGGCAACCCGAGCAAACGCGCTACGGGCTGCCCAAGTGTCCTTTTTAGCTAATCCGGCAACTCGCCATCCCCTATATTGGGCTGCGTTCGTAATGCTAGGGAGCTGGCTGTAGGTCTCTGTATATCACCCACTAGCTGTAGTAATCTGCACCAAAATCTGGTTCTACAGGAACGAGTATAAGTAGGGAGTCCTAAATAAACGTAGTTCTGGGGCCTGGAAAGCCTGGTATGCCGTCATCAGGACATCTTTCTAAGGTCGCTGTTGCCATACCAGGCTATTAGAGATAGAAGGTAGAATTCACTGAGTCGATTCCACTTCTTCATTGAAGATCTATCAAACCTGGAGGGGGTAATGAGACTATCTTCTCAGATGGCAACTACAGCAAGGCGGAGTAGTTACCCGCCGCCCGCAACTATTCATCCGTAGGAGAAGGGATTGGCTGAATTGGGGGGACGAGGATATCGGGGCTTTGGCCAACTGGCACATAAGTGAATGTTAAACTAAGCCGCTGAGTCGCCTCAACGGCTCGTCTTCAGAACCAGACGTGAGAGTTTCCCCTCATCTAGCTCCTCAATAATCAGGGCAATCGCATACTTAAGCAATCAGGACTTTGAGTAGGTAATCATTGTCCCATCCGGCCTTGAGGCGCTTAGCCTTTTTGCCGACTTTGACAGAAGATTCCTTGGCCAACAGATTGAGAGCGATTTTGCGCATCAAAGTCATGTTTTCGGGATCATGTCCTGACCGAATGCGGGATTGGTCTTCACCAAAGGCAACATCTAAACACCAGTGCAACTGGTTCTCAATGCCCCAATGGCTGCGGACAGCGGTGGCAAAGCGTTGGACATCGCCGTCTAAACTCAACAAGTAGTATCACCGTTCCAGGGTCGTGGGTTTACCCTCAATCCGTCGCTCAGATTCAATCATGCCAACGCGCTTGAGCCTACGCCAACGCTCTGCATTCAGCAAATGCTCGACTGAGTCCAGGAGATAGTGACGGCGAATGCAAGGCGACCGTGCCCCTTATCGAGGGTCTGATGACACTCGTGGGACATGTCTTTGAACTGTGTCTTGGTAGCCCAGTCAAACAACTGTTCCACGTCTTGATGGAGGTCTCCCTGATTACCTTTGAGCGAGAAGATATAGTCGGCCCCTTGCTCCACAATCTGCTGGGCAATCGCGGTTTGACCCCCCATCGCATCGATGGTCACGATACAGCCTTTGAGGTCAAGGGACTGTAAATTAGTTTGTGTCAGAGGTCAAAACAAGATCTAATAATCTAAACTATCTGCGGCATTGTCAAACAGCTCACCAAAGCCCTCATCGAACGCTGCTTGAGTGCAGAGTTGGACCATCACCTGATTGAGGAGAAGTCAGAGCCTGAAGCCGAACGCCCCAAGAATCGCCGCAATGGGACGAGCAAGAAAACGATTAAGGGCGAGTTTAGTGAAGCGGCGATCGGCGTTCCCCGCGACCGCAACGGGGCCTTCGAACCCCAAACTCATCGAGAAAGACCAGAGCCGCTTTACCGGCTTTGATGGCAAGATTCTGTCGCTGTATGTGCGGGGGGTGGGCACCCGTGATATCCAGGGGCAGTTGCAAGACCTCTATGGCGTCACCGTCTCCTACAGCCTGGTCTCAACGGTGACCGAGGCGGGCGTCAATTTGGCGGGTCGCAAGGAACTGCTGGGGCTGTGGATGACGGAGACTAAATCTTCGAAATTCTGGCTTTCAGTGCTAACAGAACTCCAAACCCGAGGCCGAAAGATATCTTCATCGCTTGCGTGGATAGGCTGACGGGCTTTCCTGAGGCGATTGAAACGGTCTTTTCCCAGACCCGGGCGCAATTGTGCCTCGTCCACCTGGTGCACAATGCGCTGAGCTACGTCTCCTACAAAGACCGCAGAGCCGTTGCGGCTGATCTCAAAGCGATCTACCGCGCCGCGACAGCCACGGACGCTGAAGCCGCGCTAATGAACTTTGCCGCGCAATGGGACGCTCGCTATCCCACTATCAGTAAATCCTAGATGGCTCATTGGGAGTGGACAACAGAGCATAAGCATGGTCGCTTGGCTCCACGCCTACCCCAACAAACCCATCATTACTCCTAGGGCTCCACCGCTGCTAGTTTTCTTCCTTCGGGAGAAAGGGAGCCAAGTAGAAGGGAGCGGTTCGTTGGCTAGGCAATCTGCTGGCTTCGACTCCGCTCAGCCAGCGGATCGCTCCCTGTTCGCGCAGCGGCTCTAGAGGAGCAATGGAGTCGAAGGGAAGGCTAACGACCCTTTGCAGCATTGATATAGGGGAGCCGAGTCCTATTCAAACCCGGTCTGGTGGCCTTCAGGGCTGACCCATCGGCCAGCCCTTGCACTTTTAGAATGAGCCCACGAACCCTAGGTGGCGATGTCGGCGGCTTCAAACAGGTCCCGGTATTGCCCGTAGCCCTCTGATTCGAGGTCAGCGAGGGGAATAAACCGCAGGGCTGCAGAGTTCATGCAGTAGCGGAGCCCTGTGGGTTTTGGGCCGTCTTTGAACACATGACCCAGGTGGGAGTCGGCCTGCCGACTGCGCACTTCAGTTCTGAGGAATAGCAGGGAGCGGTCTTCGACTTCGATGATGTTGCTGGGCTCCAGGGGTCTGGAGAAGGAAGGCCAGCCCGTGCCCGAAGCATACTTATCTAGGGAAGAGAATAGCGGCTCTCCGGAGACGACATCGACATAGATGCCGGGGGCTTTGTTGTCCCAGTAGGCATTCTTAAACGGGGGTTCGGTGGCGTCGTTCTGGGTAACCGCGTACTGCTGGGCGGTGAGCTGCTCCTGCAGTTCTGCATCGCTCGGCTTCTTCCAGGAAGAAAGGGCCTCCAGATTTTCATCGAGCTGATAGACGGTGGTGTCGGTGTCCCAAACTTCGTCAATGAACTGGTCGCGCCCTGAATTAGCCCGATAGAAGTTATAGCGGACGGGGCGTTCGGTGTAGTAGTCCTGATGGTAGTCTTCGGCAGGGTAAAAATTGTCGGCGGGCTCAATCACCGTCGCGATCGGTGCTTCAAACTTGCCTGATGCTTCCAGGGCTTGCTTGGAACCTTCTGCCAGGCGCTGCTGCTGATCGTTCACAAAGAAAATCGCAGACGTATAGGACTCGCCTCGGTCTACAAAGGAGCCGCCTCCATCGGTGGGGTCGTGCATGCGCCAGAAGGCATCGAGCAGTTCCTGATAGTTGATGACATCGGGGTCGTAGTTGACCTCTACAGTTTCCCGGTGGCCAGTGGTGTGGCTTGAGACTTGGTCATAGGTGGGATTTTCGACGGTTCCACCCATGTAGCCCGACACCGCTTCCGAAACGCCCGCTAGCTTTTCAAAGTCCGCTTCGACGCACCAGAAGCAGCCCGCCGCGAAGTAGGCAACGGCCTCGTCTTCGACGTTGACCTCAGCACTCGGGGCTGTCGAACCGGAGCGATCGGACAGTTGAAAAAAGAATACAGCTCCCCCCAGGACTACACCGATTAGGGCAAGCCAGTAGCGTCGTTTCATTGGACCTCTTAGATGTATCGAACGTAGGATGGCCGGGGCGAAAACCTTGCCCCTCAATGGCCTGTATACCTAGCGTAGCGATATTTTGAGGTCGAGCCAGCGCCATCCCAGGGAGGAAAACCCTACCGAACCGCTCCCATGCCTAGTGCTCGACCAGGGGGCTGAAGCAGGAAGGCTAGCACTACAGGAAGGTAATTGATTTTGAGAATCAATTGCAATAAGGTAAAACGCATTGGTCATATTATTCCCCATGGTGCTGAATAACATTGTTCTGCCTACCAGCCAGTCTGAGGAACTAAGACAGCGCGTATCTCCAGAAACCCATCGGTCTGAATCGCAGCTCCTCAGTCGAAAATGCAATGGCTCGATTCAGCGCTGGCAGTTGCGTCCTGGGCTCGACTTGATGCTTTATGACCAAGAGTTTTTGGAAAAGACGGTCGTTGAGCGGCGCAGCTCTGACGAAGCCGTCAGGCTAGGCATGAGCTTTTGTCTATTGGGAAATCTTCGTCGGCTCAGTTCTGATGCAGAGACTGAGGTGCAGCTTCAGGCCGGGCAGGTCAGTCTAGGGGTGACCAATGGGCCTAGCAGAGTCGTTGAATATGCCGCCAGGCAGCGAGTAGTGCTGGTTCATCTGCATATTCAGCCAGCGGTCATTGGCCTGTTGGATTTAGAGACGAATCAGCAGCTGCCCGCAGGGTTGAGGCGGGCGATCGCGGGGAAAGGTCCGTCGGCCTACTTTCAATCCCAGGCAACCACTCCGATCATTGCGGCGACAGTGCAACAGCTGCTGCACTGTCCTTATCAGGGGCTAGTGCAGCAGCTTTATGTAGAAAGCAAAGCCCTTGAGCTAATTGGCCTGTGTTTCGATCAAATGCTGTCGAATGAAGTGCCATCCTCAGGCTCAGGATTAAAGGCCGATGAAGTCGATCGCATTTTATACGCTAGGGATATTTTACTCAGTCAGGTTGAGAATCCACCGATGCTGCTGGATCTGTCCCATCAGATTGGGCTCAACGATCGCAAGCTGAAGCAGGGATTTCGCCAGGTATTTGGAACGACGGTGTTTGGCTATCTGCATGGCTATCGCATGGAACAGGCCCAGCAGCTGCTGCTACTGCCAGAATCCACCATTGCCAGCGTGGCCCAGCGGGTCGGCTACCGCAGTCCCGAAGCCTTTAGCGTGGCGTTTCGTCGCACCTTCGAGATGAGTCCCAAAGCCTATCAATTGGCTAACGGTCTCAAAAAGTCCGCCTAAGACAGAAAAAAAGTCCGGCTGGCAAAGAAAACCCCGGAGCTAGCCCATTACTATCGGCTTGCCAATGATTATTGACAAGTATTCCTATTTAGTGGTGTGAACCTAGAGATGACTGTGAAGGGGACGAGGTGGGGCGGCTGGTCCCTCGGCTT
>PYEQ01000134.1 GCA_003017785.1 filamentous cyanobacterium CCP5
CTTCCCAGCCCCACTGGGGCCAATCAGGGCAACCCGCTCCCCCGCCGTGATAGTCAGGCTAATCCCGTGCAGCACCTCCGCTTCCCCAAACCGCCGCCCCACCTGGATCAGCTCAAAAATGGGCAGCCCCATTACTGAATCTTGCCAATCTCGCGACCAATGGCTTCGATCTGGGCGTAATTTTCGTTTTCGGTGGGAATAAATTTCTCTGCTCCAAACAGATCCAGGATTTCCTTTTCCTCAGGAACACTCGGATCGAGAGCGAGAATCGCCGCCTGTACCTGATCGATGAAGCCCTCTCCGTAGCGGTCTTCCACGCTGGGGTGAATCACCCAGTGGTAGTCGTAGTAGGCCGGCGTCCGCCAAATCACCTGCACTTTGCTGGTGTCGATCGCCCCTTCCTCCAGGCGACTCTCCCACACCTGCTCGTTTAACGCCCCCACTTCGTAGGTGCCCGCTTCCACTAGCTTGATAGTGGAGTCGTGGTTGCCCGAAAAGCCCACCTCTCCCTTGAAGTCTGCGGGAGATACCTCCGCCTGCTGCATGAAATACTGGGGCATCAGCCGCCCTGAGGTAGAGGATTCGCTGCCAAAGGTAAAGCTATGGCCTCTCAATACCGTTAAATCACTGATGTCGCTGATGGGTGCCAAACCGCTGCTGGTATTGGCAATGAATACGCTGTGGAACTGCTCATCAATGGGGCGCTGGGCGATCGCCTCCGCCCCGTCTACCTGAAGCCTTGCCTGCACCCCGGTCAGGCCGCCAAACCACACCAGATCCAGATCGCCCACCTTAAACGCCGTCACCGCCGCCGCATAGTCCGTCACTGGCTCATATTCAACCGGCACCCCCAGTTCCGCATCCAGGTAGTCTGCCAGTAGGGCATATAGCCGCTGCACCTGCTCGGGATCTTGATCGGGAATCGCCCCCACCGTCAGAGGCTCAGTGGTTTCCTCCCCAGACGATCCCGATCCGCCACAGGCCGTCAGCGACAGCAGCAGCAAGATTCCAGCAATTCCAGCCAAGAAAGAACGACGCAGCATAGCGGTTGAACAGTTGCTTTTAAGCCTAAAAGAACCCAAAAATTCTAAATCCAATCCTTTGAAGGTATCAGGAGATGCCTACCCAAACAATGGTATCAGGGGGAATCCCTGGTCCCAGCCCCCATCAGCCGCTATAGTGACCCCTAGCGATCGCTACCGGCTACACACCCTCTCCCAATTACCCCTGACTCCTCACTTCTGACTCCCAACTCCTCACTCCTCTTCTATCGTGATCGACTGGCATTTTCCCTTTCCCGAACTCTATCCAGGCACCTTGATCAAACGCTACAAGCGATTTCTAGCCGACATCGAGCTGGATAGCGGCGAAGTCATCACGGCCCACTGCCCCAACACGGGCCCCATGACCGGAGTATGCCACGTAGGCGGCAGGGTGCAGGTTTCCCATAGCCCTAGCCCCAGCCGTAAACTCGCCTATACCTGGGAGCTGTCTGAAGTTCACGACACGATGTCCACCTGGGTGGGGGTCAACACGGCCCTGCCAAATCGGATTGTGAAATCGCTGATTGAGGCCCGAGTCATCCCGGAACTGAGCAACTACACTCACCTTCGTCCCGAGGTTCGATATGGGGGTGATGGGAAGAGTCGTATTGATTTTTTGCTGACCGATCCCAATCAGCGACCCATGTATGTGGAGGTCAAAAACACTACCTGGGCCAAAGGGGATTTAGCCCTATTCCCTGACACCGTCACCACCCGAGGGCAAAAACATCTCAAAGAACTAACGGCTCTAGTTCCCGATGCCAGGGCGGTGATGCTGTATTTCATCAACCGCGGCGACTCCCAGCGATTCGCCCCAGGGGATGAAGCCGATCCTGAATATGGCTCTCTACTGAGACAGGCGATCGCCGCCGGGGTTGAAATTTTACCCTGTCGCTTTGACGTATCTCCCGGAGGTATCCGCTATTTAGGTCTTGCCAAACTAGACCTATGAAGCGTTCCTAAGTGCAGCATGCTCACCACCATTCGGATGAGAGCGCCTTCATCAAACTCATAGTTCCGGAAAAAGCGTTGCAGGCGCTTGTAACTCGACGTTGAAAACAGAAAATATCCGAGCATTAATCAGCCGCAGAGACCTTCGCGGAGACCCTTTCTTCATCAAATTCTTACAGAGTGAAAAATCTAAGCAAAAGGCTGGTAGTCAGCACATGCATCACTAGGTCTTTGAAGAGAACTCGTTTGAGACACAAGCAATCAGCTTTTCATGGGAAGCTCTGGTCTTTTGGAGCATTTCTCCGCCCATGCCAAGGCCTATAACGCTCATCAAGAAACCGTGAAAATACTGAAAGGATATTTTGACTTAATAAGCGTCATGGTACATTTCGGAAAATAGTTTCGCATGTTTCCTATCCCCTTGGCGGAGCCCATGCCGATCAGGGGATAGTCACTCGAGGAACTGCCCATGGACTTTGATGACTGACTGCGGAAAGGGTTAACTGTCCACTATTCGTTGATTTTGGGAGCTTTGGTCATTCTTTTGAGAGAGCAGGCCCTTTGCTAGAAAGCTTCATCCCAGATCCCCGCCATCTAGGAGGTTCCCTATCTATTTCAAGACTAAGGGCAGATCAAGCTTCTGAGCTTTGTCAGGGGTTTGAGATTGGTGAGGCAAACATTCAAAGAAAAGCTTTTGCCCATTTAGTAAACCTTCGATTCTCGCAATCATTAGAGGATAGTTGGTGGAAAAACTCGGCAGAGAAATCGCTTTAAATTCAAGTCTTTTGAACGGCTGCGTTCAGAAGTCTGACTTTGGCCTTAAATCCTTTCAGGTCTTCACTGCCGACCCAAAAGTCACTTCCTAAATAGATGTTAAAGCGACAAAAGTGAGGAGAAGATCTCTCTAGGCGCAACTTAATGTTGTTGAGGCCAGTTTCTTCTCTCGATACGATCGCCAGCTTTCAAATCTGGATTGTGGCTGCAGTATCGCGAATATTCTAATTGCTTACCAGGAATGAAACGAGCAAATATTTCGGGTTCATCTTCATTTTGTGCTCAAGGAAAATAGTATTTCACTGTACCCCAAACGATTTTCTTTATTTCATTGATTCACCTTATTTAGCGGGAGATTTTGAACAATGGCGATCAGTTTTAACCAAATCGGAGCCTTCAAAGGCATAAATGGTGGACCTAATGTTATAGACAACCCCACCTCCCTGGCGTTTGGCCCTGATGGCCGCTTGTACGTTGCGGAACAGAACGGCTCGATCAACGCTTTTACGATCGCTCTCCAAAACGGCCAATACGTTGCCACTGCCCACGAAGAATTGGCGCTGCCCAATGGGGGCGGGGTGGTGAAGTCCATCATGAACCACAATGATGCGGGCGCTAATCAACCCTCGATCGGCAATCGTCAGGTCACCGGGATTTTGGTCACCGGAACGGCGGCTAATCCAGTGCTGTACATTTCCTCCAGCGATCCCCGGATTTCCAGCAACGCGGATGTCAACCTGGATACCAACTCAGGTATCGTCACCCGCGTCACCAAGACCAGCACCGGGTGGGACGCAGTCGATCTGATTCGTGGGTTGCCCCGTTCAGAGGAAAACCATTCCACCAATGGGATGGTGTTGAGCCCCGATGGCACCAAGCTTTACCTGACCGTTGGCGGCAATACGAACAACGGGGCGCCATCCGCTTACTTTGCGTACACCGGAGAGTATGCCCTGTCAGGGACCGTCCTCGAAATCGACCTGACGGATATCAACAGCCGCCCGGTTTTAACTGATGCCGACGGCGGTCAGGTTTCCGGCAGTGCGGTCGCCCGGAAATATATCTACGACTTGCCCACTCTGGATGACCCCACCGTGGCGAACAATGGGGTGAGAGAAAATGCCAGCGGTTTAGATGTGGCGGGGCCGTTTGGCGGCAATGATGGCTTCAACATGGCGATTTTGCCTGCCGATGCTCCCCTGCGGATTTTTGCGGATGGCTTCCGCAACGCCTACGACCTGGTGATGAGTCAGTCGGGCAAGCTGTATACCGTTGACAACGGATCGAACGGGGGGCTCGGCGGCGATCCCATCATCGTGGGTGGAGAAGCCACCAGCCAGCCCAACAACGGCGGGACGGGCGATCCAGAACCCCTGTTTTGGATTCAAGATGGGGGCTACTATGGCCATCCAGCTCCAGCGCGATCGAATCAAAATCTCGCCTGGACAATTTATAACGACAGCGGCACCGCCAACACCAGCTTTTCTCCCAACACGGTAGGCGACTTATCAGCCCTGGTCCCTGCTTCGGTCAATATTCCCGACGGCTATTTAATTGACCCCAGCAAATTTTCGGGCGATGCCAATCGGCTCAAGCAAAGCGGTATCCGGGTGCCCTTTGCTTCTGCGGCCAGTCCCGCGATCGTGACTTTGGGTTCCTCCAGTAACGGGTTGGTGGAATACACCGATGCCAATGCCTTTGGCGGCGCGTTGAAGGGGGCACTGCTGGTCACCCAGTTTAACGGCAATGTCACGCTGCTGAATCTGAATAACGCCGGGACGGGGCTAGAAGCCCTGAAAGATCCGGGGAATGATGGAATTTTGGGGACAGCGGATGATGTGATCGTCGATGCTGACGGCGTTTACCCCTTACTCAGCGGATTTTCTAGCGCCCTGGATGTGATCACCGGGCCGAATGGCACCATCTGGGTCGCCGAAATTGGGGCCGATTTCATCAAGGTGTTTGCCCCCTCCAGTTTCGCCGCGCCGGATAACCTCGACTTCGATAATGACGGCATCCTCAACGTCAACGATCCGTTCATTCGGGATGCCACCAATGGTGGTGCTGTTACCCTCTTCTCCGGTCAAAAACTGCTGTGGGACTTTGACGCCAACCAGGACAATAACTTGCCAGGGCCTGACGGCTACGGGGGCGGGTTAACCGGGGTAATGCTGAATGGCTCTGTCGATTTTGAGCAGTTCTTCCAATCACCTTCGACCCTGCTCAATCAAGACATCAAATTAGATAACGTCAAGTTTATTACCGCAGCCGGAGGGGGCACGACGGTGATCGAAAATGTCTCCAATGGGGACCCTTTCACCACGAGTAATAATGGCGAGTACTTATTCCACACCGGGGTCACCATTGCGCCCAGCGTGGAGACGTTCACCCTCAAATGGACCGTCGTTAACCCCGCCAGCGACTTCACGGGTCCGTTTCAGCAAATTGGGGGCTATATCGGGACGGGCGACCAGAGCAACTATCTCAAGTTGGTGGCCATCAATAGCCCCAACGGCGAGCTTGAGGTGGTGCTGGAAAACGATGATGTCGTGACGGCCTCCTATTTCATCCAGGCCGATAACCTGTTCACCGTCCCTGCTGACCAGAAGATCTTTTTTGAACTCGAAATTAACCCAGCGGCAGCGATCGCCAAACCCACGATTACCTACGAAACTGGCGGCGGCAATGCGACCACCGTCGCCGGCGCCCCGGTCAATCTCAGTGGAACGAAAGTGCTGGATGCCATCCTGGGCAAGTATCAAGTGCAGAACAAAACGACGGGACTGGCCGTGGGTCTGCTTTCTTCCAACACCGGGCAACCCGCCGCCAATACCTTCCAGGCGATTTTCGCGGATGTCGAAATCACGGCCACTACCAGCTCCACCTCGTCGGTGCTGTATCGGGTCAATGCCGGGGGGACAACCGTGAACGCCGTCGACGGTGGTCCGAACTGGGTGGCAGACAGTGCTTTCTTACTGAATCCCGGCAGCAATAACACGAACGGCTTCCCGGCGGTAGAACCGGGACCGACAGTCCCTTTAAGTACCCCCGGCACGATTTTTGATACAGAGCGCTGGGATGCTGCGGGTGGCAGTGAGATGCAATATGGCTTTGCGGTTGCTCCCGGCACCTATGAAGTGCGGTTGTATATGGGCAATGGCTTTAGCGGCACCAGTGCGCCGGGGCAACGCGTGTTTGATGTGGCGATCGAGGGTATCGTCCCCAGTACTCTCGATAACGTTGACCTGACGGCCCAATTCGGCAACTTAGTGGGTGGCTTGATTAGCAACACGGTCGCGGTGACCGATGGCACGCTCAACATCGAGTTTCTGCATGGGGTCGAAAATCCCCTGATTAACGGGATTGAAATCCTGCAGGTGGGCAGTGCAACCAAGCAGGTTTCCCTCGCCGCCACCACCCAGGCCAGCGAACCGAATACCAATGGGCTGTTTACTGTGAACCTCAGTCAATCCTCCACCAGCAATACCGTGGTGGCCTACAGTATTGCTGGCACCGCCACGGCAGGCACCGACTACACCGCCCTGAGCGGCACCGTCACCATTCCGTCCGGGCAGTTGGCGGCCACCATTCCGATCGCTGTCTTGAATGATGCGCTGGTGGAAGGCAATGAGTCGGTGATTGTCACCCTGACGGGCGTCACCGGGGCCGCCGATGTCGCGCTGGGAACGACGACATCGGCAACGGTCACTATTACGGACGACGATACCAGCGGACTCGTGGGTAAAGCCGTGCTCTCGATCAACCTCAGTAGCAATAACGTTCAGATCTCGAACTTTGGCAGTAACTCTTTTCAGCTCACCAACACGGGCCAGAAAACGATCGCCCAGGTCGATATCGATGTCACCCATGCCCTTTATCCAGACAGCGTTTTTGATCCGTTTGGGTTGGCAGGCGATGCCGTATCTAAACCTTTGCTCATTGACACCAATGGCAATACCGGGGTGGTGGCCCCCAGTAACGCCTCCTATATCGGGCCTGGGGGCACCAAAGGGTACGAAGGACTGCGGCTCACTTTTAACCCCACCGTGAATGGGGGCTTCCAATCCGGAGAAACCCTGGGCTTCTCAATTGATATGGACCCGAACTCCGTTGCGGGTACCAGTAAGAGCTTGCTGGATGCAGGCTCCAGCCCAGCTTGGGATGTGGGGGGAGTATCGGGCGCCGAACTGATTGGCTCCAGTTTTACAGTAACCTTTACCGACGGCACCCAGGCCACTGGGCAACTCCAGGGCGCGGGTAACCAAGGTGGGTCGAAGGGACTGGCCGCCCAAGACTCTCCCAATCTGGCCGTAGCCCTCACGGTGAATGGCCTCGGGGCAGGGGGCATCGGTACCTACACGGCGGGTGGCCCCAGTGTGATCATTAACGGCCCGGCGGGTAAAACCGCCCGCGTCGTGCTGACCAAGGGCTTTATTCAACCCGTCAACCCCTATGCTGCTTTTCTGGCCAATCAGCTCAATACCTTAGCTGCGGCTGACTTTCCGGCCAACAACGCCGTTGAGTTTCAAACGGTCAATGTGGTGTTAACCGGGGGCAATCAAAACATTTCCAACCTGTTCAATTTTACGGGGGTGCAAAACTACAACTTTACGGGTGAAGACAAGCTGCCGTTGGGTTTTGTCGCCAGTGTCATCGATCCAGCCAATAACGACTTGCCGCTGGGTCCGGTGACTCAGCCGATCTACCTGGAATTTGCCCAGGGGAACGTCGTCGCGATCGCCACCACCCAAAACGCCGCTGAGCCCAATAGCAACGGGCAGTTTACCGTGAGCTTGACCCAAGCGGTGGCCACCAATACGGTCATCAGCTACACCGTCAGCGGTACAGCCACTGCCGGGAGCGACTACACCGCCCTCAATGGCACCGTGACCATCCCCGCAGGGCAGGTGTCGGCCACCCTGCCAGTGTCGGTCTTGAATGACCCACTGGTGGAAGGTAACGAAGGCGTGATCGTCACGCTGACCGGGGTAAGTGGGGCAACCGGGGTCACGCTGGGAGCTAACACCACCGCCACCGTCGCGATCGCCGATGATGATGTGCCAGCAGGCACTGGTCTGACGGTGCAAGCCGAGAGCATCACCAATGTCACGGGCTATCGCCTGGAGTCCAACAGTGCTGCTACTGGGGGCTCGATGCTCAGTTTGGTGGGGGGGGCCAGCGGCGAAATTGGCACCGCCACCTTTGCCTTCACGGGTGCTAGCGGCACTTACAACGTCATTCTCGGCGCATTTGACGAAAATGATGGGGCTGCCACTCTGCAAGTCGCTAAAAATGGGACGGCGATCGGCAGCGTCGTCCTCAACCAAAACCTCGGCAGCGCCAACGCCACGGCTAGCACTAAGGTTGAGAAAATCGTCGCCACCGGAGTCACCATCGCCAATGGCGACAGTTTGACGGTGACGGGCATCGAAAACGCCAGCGAGCATGCCCGCTTCGACTTTATCCGCTTTGAGTCAGTGGGGCCAGCCGTCCCCACCGTGGCGATCGCCACTACCCAGAATGCCAACGAGCCCAATGGCAACGGCCAGTTTACGGTCAGTTTGTCTCAGCCGATCGCGACCAATACCGTGGTGGCCTACAGTGTGGGGGGAACGGCAACGGCAGGCACCGACTATACCGCCCTGAGCGGTACGGTGACGATCGCGGCTAATCAAACCGCTGCCACCATCGCCGTCCCGGTGCTGGATGACGCGATTGCCGAAGGTAATGAAAGCGTCATCGTCACCCTGACGGGAGTCACGGGCTCGACTGCCGTATTGGGGGCCGCCAAAACCGCGACGGTCACCATTGCGGACAACGATGCCGCCGCCTCACCGCTGACCTTCCAGGCGGAAGCCGCAGACACCATCGTGAACTACCGCACTGAAAATATCGCGGCGGCTTCCGGTGGTCAGGTGCTCAGCTTCCTTGGAGGCGGCAATAATGAAACTGGCAGTGCCAGCTTTGTGTTTGGCAATTCTGCGGACGAGGTGACGGGTACCTACGACATCAAACTCGGCGCTTTCGATGAAAATGATGGCATTGCCTCCTTCAAGGTTAGCCTCAAGGACTTTGAGACGGGCAGCACGACCCAAATCGGGAGTGACCTGATCCTGAACCAAAATAAGGGCAGCAATATTGCTAACACCCAAACCAAGGTTGAGCTTACTGTTGCCGCTGGGATCGCCCTGACGCCGGGAGACATCCTCACGGTCAGCGGTTTTGAAAACAGCCTGGAACATGCCCGATTTGACTATCTGCAACTCAACCCGGTTGTGGTCTAAATAGATGGCGAACGGTCGAGCTACTGCTACTGGACACCGTTAAAGCGAACGGTCGGCCATCGCTGCTGAACTGCCAAAACGGTTGTTTCATAGTCGTGCATCACCCCTGACGTGGAGAAGCGAATTGTCTTGCGGGCCAACCGCCTGATGCGGGTTCTCAGAGTCAGATACTTTCGCTCAATCCGCTGAGTATTGGTCTTGCCCACCTCATGGCGTTCGGGGTCAAATCTTTTTCCTACCTTCGCTTCAAGGTTTCGTCCTGTACAGAGAAAGCGTCCTTATCGTAGTTCAGCATTCAAACTGACAAAATCAACTTCTAGCGTCGCTAGCAGGGGTTGTTCTAGGTGATTTCCTAGAGCTTTTCTCAATTCGTAAATACGATCACAATCCCTCAGGGCAAGCCTTTCCCATCCCTTCATAGCCAAGGCAGTCGCCTTATACCAATTCAATTTAAGGATGCACTTAATACAGCATTAGTAATGAAGTCCCATCCCGTCACTGAGCGAACCACGTC
>PYEQ01000006.1 GCA_003017785.1 filamentous cyanobacterium CCP5
TAGGCGCTGCATTACTCACCGCATTATTCCAAGAGTTTCCATTAATTCAACTTCCGAAGAAGTTTGGTGGCGTTCAAATTCAGATGCTTAATATCCGGCATCCCCCTCAGTTTCCATTAATTCAACTTCCGAAGAAGTTTGGTGGATCGCCGGTTGCTGCATGAAGCAGGGATGCGCGGCGGTTTCCATTAATTCAACTTCCGAAGAAGTTTGGTGGTTACAGCCTCGAGGCCATACGTCAGGCCGAAGTCATATTGGGTTTCCATTAATTCAACTTCCGAAGAAGTTTGGTGGTTGGAAGATTTGGCAAATTATTTAAATCAGGTATCGGCCTGCTGTTTCCATTAATTCAACTTCCGAAGAAGTTTGGTGGCGATATTAAAAGTTGAGCCAGTCAATCCGCTATCTTTCTTGGTTTCCATTAATTCAACTTCCGAAGAAGTTTGGTGGGTGGGAATGGTGATCCAAATCTGGGCTTTGTACTCTGTTTCCATTAATTCAACTTCCGAAGAAGTTTGGTGGGTATTTCTCTCTCTAACTCCCAAAAATAGCTACTTGAGTTTCCATTAATTCAACTTCCGAAGAAGTTTGGTGGGATGAAGGTTTACTCGCTCAAAAGGCTATGGCCTGATGGGTTTCCATTAATTCAACTTCCGAAGAAGTTTGGTGGCTGCCCAGCCATCAGGAGATGGCGCTAGAGGCTGAAATACGTTTCCATTAATTCAACTTCCGAAGAAGTTTGGTGGTTAAACTCTTAAGTAGTTGATTAATCACTAATTACTGGTTTCCATTAATTCAACTTCCGAAGAAGTTTGGTGGTAAACTTCAGTGAAGTTAGAAGAAACTCCTAAAGTAGCAGTTTCCATTAATTCAACTTCCGAAGAAGTTTGGTGGCAGTTGTGAAGGCAAGTAGCCCCCATCGCTCCCACTTGGGTTTCCATTAATTCAACTTCCGAAGAAGTTTGGTGGGCCTCTGAGCCAGATTCGACTACCGTGATTGAAGTGTTTCCATTAATTCAACTTCCGAAGAAGTTTGGTGGGAACGCAGTTGCAATCGGCACGGATGGGTCTATTACGTTTCCATTAATTCAACTTCCGAAGAAGTTTGGTGGCTACAAGCACAAATACGAGAAGCAGCACGAAACGATCCAGGTTTCCATTAATTCAACTTCCGAAGAAGTTTGGTGGCTGAATTCGCCGTGGCCCTGGCTAACTGGCTGGGTCGGTTTCCATTAATTCAACTTCCGAAGAAGTTTGGTGGTCGAGAATGTGTCGACATGGCAAGTCACCGACCGTGCGGGTTTCCATTAATTCAACTTCCGAAGAAGTTTGGTGGAGAAACTGGCCCTGGCGGCCTATTGGATTCTGACGGGTTTCCATTAATTCAACTTCCGAAGAAGTTTGGTGGAAGACAAGTGTGTGGCACGGGAAAGACTTTAGATATGTTTCCATTAATTCAACTTCCGAAGAAGTTTGGTGGAGAGATTATGTCGTTTATCTGTACTGGACTTGGATTGTTTCCATTAATTCAACTTCCGAAGAAGTTTGGTGGCAGTTGCAATCGGCACGGACGGAACGGCTACCAAGTTTCCATTAATTCAACTTCCGAAGAAGTTTGGTGGAACAATCGCAAATGTAGCTGCAATGTTTTTTGATTTGGTTTCCATTAATTCAACTTCCGAAGAAGTTTGGTGGAGCGGGCTCTAGAATCCTTGCCCCGTCTCTATTCTACAGCGATTCCTCAAGGTGGACTTCGCCAACATCATTAAGTCAGTCAAAATCTCAATAAGACGACACCTGGAATCTTCAAAACCCTTGCCCTCCAAGGTATTCAAGGTGGAATCAGGGTATAAACTAGAGCACGCGATCGCTGAAAAGCATCTGTAGCAGCACATTCGAGGCTCAGAGTAGGCCAGTTTCATAGCAAAGAGCTTACACAACGAGAGATGCTTGCGCCGAGGGTGATAGCGCCGATGGTTTGAGCCCCTGCTGCATAAGCACATGCAGCAATGTGGTGCGATGGTGGGCGATCTCAAGTTGAGCTAGGGACTACTCGACTGTGTCAGGGGTGATAGCGATCGGGGTGAGCGGATCAAGAGCGCTGGGAGGCGATGCGATCGGCATAGGCTACATAAGCACCATTGACGGCATGACCTAGGAGGGTCACCTGGTTATTGGCTGGCAAGACATAGAACCGCTCAAACTTAGCGTCATTTAGATAGGCAACAATTCCACGCACATAGACTACTAGCACCACCGCGTCTGAGAGCATGCTCCTCAACAGGTCAATCTGCTCTTTCACGAGGGCTTCGCTCTCAGGTACTAACCAGCCTCGGTCAGTAAGCTGAACCACCCGATGACCGGCAGGATCTTTCCAGTTTTGAACATCAAGGATAACAACATCAACATCATCCGACGCTCGTCTAACCTCTTCCAGTCGGCTACAGAATATCGGTGGGCGAAACCCTCGTTGCTTGACCAGAAAAAATTCGCGGGGTTCTTCTATCCCATCAGGCAAGTAATAATTGACCAGAGTTTGACCAACGACGCGTTCAGTGCGGGCGCTCATCTCCCAATAGCGAAATTCTTCCTGAACACGCTCCTGGATATGTTGATCAAGTCCTTCCCGAACCATTTGACTAGCGACTTTCTTTGCATCTTCAAGATTATTCTTGAAAAACCACGTTAGCAATGCCCCAATGATGCCGAGAAAACCTAGGAAAGCGCTGTTCATCTTGAGGACGAATTCTAGCTGTTTTGCCAGAACTTCAGACTCTGCTTGGGCCGCTTGTCCAGAACTGGGGGACATGTTGACAGCCATAGTGATGATGGCGACAGAGGCCGCGATCGCTAAAACTAGCGTTGCCCATTTGGCCCACTCGAAAGCAGTTGCTCGGTTTCTAAGTGTCATATTTGCGATCGCTCAAGTCAGTGGAAAAATTTGCACAGCATCCTCTAAAGATTCAAGATACTTCTTGCGCGGGTTTTGTGTGGCACCGAAAATAATAACAACCTGATAATTGCCAAGATTTGAGACCCAAATGGGTGAAGGCTTCACCTTGCCTTGTACCTGTCCACACAAGTTTCCGTCATAGACCTGTTTTTCTTCTTCCCGACCATTTCTTCTAACCGTAATCGTCTTTTTGAAGTTGTCACTATGTAAAATAGCTAGTGCATAAGGCTTCTCAAAATCTTCTGACTCGGGACAAACAATTATTCGGCAGTCACGATCTACTGCCTCGCTCCAAGTATCTTGTCTGACTTGCCCAACTGTCTGTAGAGCTTGCGCACTTAATGATTGCCCTGTGATTTTTCCAAGTGAATCATAGAAGGACTTTAGATGCCTGCAAAATAGCAATTTAAATGCTTGCGCTGTCCCAGGTAGCCTCCAAAATTCATCATTGGTTTCAGCAATTAGGGTTGAACCTCGCCACCACGGAGCAAATTGACGACTTTGGCGCGAATAACAAGGGCGTCTCGCACCTTGGCCAACACCGCCTAAGTGAAACATCAACCAGGTTAAGTGCTTGATTAGGTCTGAGATCGCATTCTGATTCTCAACTTGGACTTCAGGAGAATAAATCAGGTTTAGTGTGCCGCTATATTCTCCATAATCATCTTGTTTACGCTTGGCTTCCGGACGAATTTCCCGGATGTTACTTAAAGTGACACGAACCCAGCCGTGAGTCTGAGGATCAATTGAACCAAATAACTTTGCCTCAAAAGACTTGATATCTTCTGATTGCATCACTCCTAACGAAAATGTGCGAAACCAATAGCGCAACATGGATTTGAAAGCAACTGGTCGCATTTCCGAAACACTACGTGCCCCGGATTTTAATTTATTGCTTTTATCTCGCTTAAATTGACCATCACGATCTCGTTGATATGGATCGTAAACATCAGTAAACCTTTGATGACCGTGGATTAGTTGCCCCTGCAAAGTAAAATCTATTTGAAAAAATGGGGATTCTGAAAGATCTTCATTCAAAAGACTGCCGTAACCCGAATTAACCTGCGATCCAATTCCTGACTTAAGCCCTTTAATCAGCCATTGCTTCACTTGGTTAAGCTTTTCTTGGCTACAAGCAGACGTACGTCGAACACCGATTAGAAATCTCGACTCTTGAAGTGAAAAGTAGGGATTTGGATTGGGATTATAATCGGGTTTACCATCTTTCCATGACCAGATATTATTAGCCATATCAACCGATAACCCCCCGCCTGGTCGATTCGCATTGGCTACCGGATAGGCATCTAAGAAGACGACTTTGCCTGTGCGATCGCGCTCGTCTGCGTCTAAATGACCAAACCACTCCGCCACTTGGCGATCAGCATTTTTCCAGGCTTGTTTGACGGCTTCTTTATCTGAGTAGTCGAAATTAGCAGGTAGTTTCTCTCGAATCGCCTGAGTTCTCGCAACTCCGCGCAAAGTACTAGAGGGAATGTAAGGCATTCCCAACGCATCAAATGCGGGAAGTAAAATACTCTCCGGGCCGCGATGCCCCCCTACCCGTATGCGCCAAGGGCAAGTCACTTCAAAACAGTTAGCTTCACCCACAATCAATTTTGTACGGTTGTTCTGTTGCTTCAAGCGATCGCGGTAGTCAGCATTTTCTTCTGCCATTTGCAGAATTTGAACCTTTGTTGGATCTTTGTAGGGGCTATCCGGCGATCGCATCCAACGCAAGTATTCAACGAAGCTTGCAGAAGAGTCAGGTTCAAATTCGGGTTCAACCAACCAGGGAGAGGCTTCGGGCGGAAGTGGCTCATCATTCCTGCGATTACGATTATTACTGCCGCCTCTATTTCCACCCCGATCACCTCGATTCCCACCAGTGGTGATAACCTTCTTCTTTTTCTGATTTGGAGTATTGGGGCGTTGGGTCGCATGATTAGGTTTAGCCTGTCCCGGCTTGGGAGGACGCTCAAATACCATAATCAATCTCCTCCCCTAACATCCCAATAGACAGCCGTGGCCCAAAAGCTAAATTCTTGGGCAACTCTTAAACCTAAGCCCGTCAGACCAAGATAATCTTCAGGTTCCAACTCAGTCAGTGTTTTCAGACCAATTTCACCAGCAATTGTCTTATCTGACCTCCCCCACAAATCCTGTAGGCATTCAAAAAACTTCTCGACTACTACTTGTTTACCTTTTTGATCTTTTAATGCTTTCTCTTCAGCTTTAAGACGCAATAGTCCCCAAGTTGAGAGATAGGTGTAAAGCTCTACGGCTTGTCCTTTTTGTTGCTTAACAATTTTGTCGTCTTTACTGAGATTACCACGCAGGGTAGTGAGTTTTTGGTAAACAGGGGTTGCGATCGCCCTTGGATCAAGTACTTCCATAAATTGACTTCAACTTAGCGTTTAACGATAAATATCTCGACGATGGCCGATATGGACAATCAGAATGGAAACCCGGCAACTCATGACGATGCTTCTCGTAGATGCTCAACTTCAGCAATGGCCTGTTCTAGGGGAATCGCCTCATCGTCATCAGCCTTAGCCAGGTCATTTGATGCTAGCCAGGTTTGAACAAAACCACGGCCTAAACTCTCCTGCCCACCAATCTGCAAGATCTCTGCCTTGGTGAATAGCGCCTCAAATTCTTGATTAGTAGACTGGGCACTGCCATTTGGCTTTGCAGTCTTCACCTCACCCCAAGGAAAGTACATTATTGTATCTGGCGGAATCGCCTCTTCATAGCGAAAACCACCATCAACCGTTTTGTGGGCATCCAGCTTTACCTTGACCTGTCGCCACAGGCTCATTTGAATTAGGGTGGCGCAGTGTCGATCTGGCAGAACCACGACTCGTTTGACGCTACTGGTTGCGTCGGCTTTTGGAATGAAATCTCCCCAATTCTCCCAATTCTGCAAATTGGCATCTTTAAGAATGGCATCTTTGAGGTAAACAGATTGGCCATTCTTTAGATTAGTGCTGTATTCGGGCACCTCAGTCGTATTACCTTGCAGGCGTTGCCACCGTTGTAGCAATAGTGGACAACTCACCCAAACCACACCATGACTAAGGGAAGGCACAGGTAGCCAAAGAATAGAGCCATCACCAACCCATAACGTCCCTTGCTTCAGGTTGTCGTCTGCTCCTCCAGTTACGTCATCAATTGTGTTGCCCCAAAGTAATGTCCTTTTGCACTCAGGGGAGTCATTAGGGGTTTCTGCTCTCAACCGTCCTCGGATAGTGCTGGAGGGGATGTAGGGCAAATCCGTATGAGACTCGCGGGCAATACCTAGTAGATTGCCTTCTTGCGAAGCACCCCCTGTATGCAACGGGGTGAGCAGATAAAGATAAGCAAGGGACATTTTCATTCAGTAACTCCCCACAATAGTTTTCCGTAATTCAGCATTTCAAACGTTTTCAGCCACTGGCGCGACTCATCCTCAGGCAGCAGCGTCTTGCATTCTGGCGGCGACTTAAACACATACACCGTCCCCGGTGGTATAAACGCCCGTTGGGGAATGTAGGCCACCTCATTGGGTGCCGTTTGCTCCCCTCTAGTGATCGCGCTGATCCCGCCCCACATCAGTTGCCGATCCGTCGCGCATCCGGCCAAATCCTTACCCCACTCACTGGGATAACTGGCATAGAGCCGCTGAGCGGCATCCGCCAGAGCTAATCCCGGTGTCAGCACATAGGCTCGGTGGCGATCGCCATCGTTGGTGGCAAGCGGGCGCAATGCTTTCCATTCTGGAGGCTCATCAGGATTATCCATCTTCTCCACCAGTGCTCGGTGCCCCTCGCCTCCCAGACGAATCACCCCCTGCTCTGGCAGCGACTCATCTGGAGACTCAAGCCGAGCCACGAAATGCCAACCCGGCCTCATCCGCACAGCTACTTCTGTAAAGTAACCATCAGACCCCTCTACCTGGCGTTCCCCCGTTTTCATCTTGATGTGGGGCATCACCTGCAAATCCCAGGGATCATTGTGAAACAGTGGTTTTTCCTCCAGGGTGTCTTGCTGCCAGCCCAGCTCTTTGCCATCGAGGTATTCAGCCAGGTACTTTGCTCGTATCCACGGCTGCGGTTCTCCCAGGCGCTTATTCTTCGCCTTGTCGTGGATCTCCTTCGTAATCACCATCGGTGCTGGATAATTTTTCGCAAAGGCCAAATACTTCCAAGCTGGGTCTTGCTCCTCTGACTTGCAAATTTTGGCAGGATGCAAGCGATGCACCGATTCCCAGCGATCGCTGGCTTTTTTTGTGCCGACATCTTTGGGATACAGACAGACCAAATCTTTTGGCGTGGGCAACCAGAGAGCGCCGTCTGGCCCACACAGAAACGGGCCGAGAAAAGTCAGATCTCTGAGTCTCTCCTCTTTTTGGCGCTGGCGCTTGTCTTCTTGAGTGCGTTGAGTAAGGAGCGATCGCAAGCCATGAAATACCGTAATCGGCATCGGCGGAAACAGCCCTTTGGCCCACGATCCGTCAGTTGGGCTGAAGGGGCGTGAATCGCGAAACAGCAGCACATCCAGCGGGGTAATCCGATACCAGGTCATGGCGTCGCCTCCACTGGCTGCACCCAGGCTTGACGCTGGGCATTTTTACTCACCCAGAAGGCACTGAAGCGCAACAGATAGCCCAGGTCTTCGGGGCGAGTGCCTGTCGGATGAATACCGGGAGGCGCATCGTCGACGGCTGCTCGTGCCCAATCCTCCCAATCCCTGAGCCATTGATCGAGAGTTGAACAGAACTGATCAAAGTTTTGGGTCTGGCGACTCTCGTCTCTATTTTTGGCAATCACCTTGGCCGCCTCCGCAAAGAGATAGTAATCGGTAAGGCTGGCACGTTTCGGTAATTCTTCTGAAAGGCGATAGAGTAGCGGACTCAATTCTTCACCCCCTTGGTTCACCAATGCCCACCAGTCATCCAGCAGCCTTCCCTTCATCAAGGCTTCCAGGGTGTTGCCGCCGCCGTAGATGACGCGAAAACAGAGGCCATCTTTACCGGGCATGGCTTTGGCGGTTTGCTCGGCATCCCAGAGGCTTTCTAGCACTGTGGGTAGGGGCACGGCTTTGTTGGCAATCACAATGCCCAGGCTCATGGTGGCATCTTTGCCCATGGTGAAGTGAGGGCGTTGGGAAAGCCCTTCTAGAGAGCCTTTGGGGTGCCAGTAGCCACCGTTGCTGTTGAATTCATCCTCAGGATCGGGCCCACCACTCCAGGCGGCGCGGAGCGATCGCAGGTATCCGGGCAAATCTTCCAATGGCAGCACCGCCATCACATCATCCCCACCGCTGTAGATCACCCGCCCGCAGTACCGCTTTTCTGTCAGGTAGGGCACTAGGCGGTTGGAGAAATCCAACAAGGCACGATTCAGACCAATATGGGTAGCTGGCCCCATCCGCTTCTGGGTGTCATTCAAGAGACTCTGAAACGCTTGTGCATCAAAGCCCGGTGCGGCTTGGTCAACGGTATCGGTGACAATATATTCGCCATAGTTGTGCAGCGTCTCTCCCGAGATGTAGCGGCCCATGCCGTCGCCATCCCCCAGCACAATCACCCACCAGTCGCCAGGACTGCCGTCGCCGAAACCAGCACCCTTATGGGCCTCATCAATGGCCTGACGAAGCAGAGCTACCTCATCGGTTTTGGAGGCATCCCCTTTGGCTTTCTCCAGGTTCATCTCATCCGCCAGCCACTTAGCGGAGAACATGACGCCGTTGTAGTCGTGACCAGAATCCCGATTTGGATTAACGACTTTATCGGTTTTAGCAACTTGCGAGGGTCTACCCCGTGTGCGAGAGCCAAAGGTGCGTCTGGCAGCGGCTAAATGCTGTTTCTGTGCTTCATGCTGGGCGCGTTCTTCATCGGATAAATCTTGCAGATTAACTGGCTTGGGCTGGAGGGTTGTTTGCACCTGCTTAGCCAGGACATTCCAATATTTATGAGCCGTTGCCTGATAGCGAATTTGGTTATCTTGATTCTTTCTCTGAGCTGATTTGGCCTCCTGAATGGAGTTGTGAACGAAACGAGCAGCCGAGATCGAACTAAGGTTGGGAAAACGAATCAACTGGTCGTAGTTAATCTCGGGCTCAGTCTGTTGAATCTCTAGCAATTTTTCATCTGTAGGATCGAGAGGTACGGGTTGGGGCTCAGTTACCGGAATCCCCATCGACTCAGCCACGCCGCCAAACTGCCAGGCCATGCGCTTAGTCAATTCCAGGGCGTTGAGCATTTCGGAGCCGTTGAAGAGTCCGTTGTAGGCATAAGACATCAGTAGCCAGAAGAGCCGCATGGAACTTTCCGGCAGGCCACCCCCTTCCCGGAAATCCTTGTCCTGATCATTGCGCCTCAGTATTTGGTAATTTAGCCGGGGATGTACGGCGCTAAACTGGCCAGACAGGCTAGAGCGTGGTCCCGGCGCAGCAGGAATTTGCCAGTGGCGAGTGTTTTTTACCGCCATGTGAGCGGTGCGCAGCCGTTGTTGCAGACTGCCCCACCAGGTGCCGACATTGAGTTCTTTCTGGTAGACCTGTCGTTCCGCTTCGCTGGGGAGAGCAGTGGGCGGCCATGCGATGTCATCCTGTGCCTTTGCCCATGTCGCATAGTTATTCAAGTCGGCTTCGACCAGGGGCTGATCAGGATTCCCCAAAGGCACCGCCGCCCAGTAGGGCTCCCAGGTGTTGTCGAGTTGAGCATCCCAGAGATGTCCCCATTCCCAGTTGCTGTCTCGAACCAGCTTAATTAATTCCTGACGGTAGGGTTCTCGTTGTGTGTCATTCCAGGTAGGAAATGCTTCCTGTAGTAGCGAATTGCAGCGCTCGGTATCAAGTAGGGCCTCTGGACCCTCTGCTTGCAGTCGCTCTAACCGTTTTGTACGCTTTTCTTCGAGGGTTTTGCCGTTGACATTTTCGGTTTTGGTCAAATAAGCAATTACCTGATCTTGAATATTCTCCTTAACCTTTGCTCCGAGACCTCTTCGGGCTACAACTTTTTTCCCCTTATCATTTTCTTCTTTAATGTCGTGCCAGAGGGCAACCAGTTCATCCGCTAATGCCTGTCCCAACTCCTCCGCTGCTTTTTTCCCTGGCACCAATACCGTGATCATATTGGGAAAACCTGCGGTGCTGAGGCTGTTGGATCTCTTATCGTCCCTTGCCTCAAATCGTTCTACTGGTTCCAGGCCATCATTAATTTCATCGAAACCTTGCCGCCAGAGGTGTGAAAACTCTTCTAAATAGTTAGGATTCGCTTCACCATTGCGAGCTGGCTGACCATATTGCCTGAGCCAGAAGGCATCATTGATGTCCTGCCCCCATAGCGACGGCACAATCACCGCATCAGGGCCATACTCCTGAGCGATGTACCAGCAGAGCTTGGCGCTGAGGTAATGCAGTAAATAAGAACCTGCCCAAAAGTCGAGGAATTTGCGAGAAGCTTTGATGAACTCCTGCACTGGAGAAAAGCTAAACAGAAGCAAGTATGGCGTTTCTTCTTTCGGCGACTGTGTATCGCCTGTAAACATCGCCCCCGCCAATGCCGATACCGTACTTTGGTAGCTGTGCAGGGGGCAGTCGGGCAAAATCCGATGGGCCGGATACAGTAGGGCCTGGGTATTGCGATTAGCCTCGGCCAGATATTCAGGATAGAAGCGCCAGAACCACCAGAAGACCTGCTTCGCGTCAGTAGAGCTTCGGATTTTCAGCGGAATCTCAACTGCTTCTGTTAGTTGGGTAATGGTTTGCTGCTGACCACTAATGGGGTGACGCACCTCGACATCAGCGGGAAGATTATCCTTGGTCTGGAGATTGATGCGATCGCTTGATGCTGCAATATCTCGGACAATACAAGCCTGCTTCCACCAGTTTTCCAAAGCATCAACATTGCTCCAGCAAGCTAGCTGGTAGAAAGGCTCGGGGAGTAGATCATTCGGATGCGGAAGTGATGATTGCAGAAAGGCATAGAGTTTGCGCTGGTAGTATTCAGTCACTGAAGCTGGTTTCCTCGCCAAGCATCAAGAATTCGAGAGTTATGATGAACCTATGAGCTAAGTAGAATTACATAGCTTAGCCACCAGATTTGATAAATTTGCTCCAGCCTAAAGGTGGTTTCCCCTAGATACGGATAATCTTCAGCTTCTTTTTCGACAATTCCGGACTGCTCGGCTAAGTAGATTCTGGCTTTACATCAATTTCACTCAGATGTTCGCTCAGTAGATCCGCTCTAGCTTTTTCTTGCTGAGCGCATTAACCCTGTCGATTTTGCTCCTGAGCTAGCCCTGCGGAAGTCGAAAAGGGATTGCTCCCAAGGGGATAGATGCCTAACGTTCCGGTACTGGATTCAGAGTGAACCCCCAAGTGATAGCTAGTCCAGCCCTGCATATCAGGAATTTCGGTCAGCTTTTTCTCGACTCAGTCATTCAAAGAGCGCTGAAATTTCTCTGCCTCTGCTACTCTGGGGAGCGATCGCACACAGCGGACTCCATGGCCGACATCATTCGAGACTTCCTCATCCAGGCCGGGCGCTATCCGCTGCTGACGGGTGCTGAGGAGATTGAGCTGGCTCGCCAGGTGCGCCAGGGCTCTCAGCGGGCTAAGGCGAAGATGATTGAAGCCAACCTCCGCTTAGTCGTCAGCGTGGCCAAGAAATATTCCAATCGCGGCCTGCCCCTAGAAGACCTGATCCAGGAAGGCACCCTGGGCCTCAACCGGGCCGTGGAGAAATTTGACCCCGACAAAGGCTACAAGTTCTCGACCTATGCCTACTGGTGGATCCGCCAGGCCATGACCCGCGCTCTGGCCCAATCGAGCAGCACCATTCGCCTGCCGATTCACATCCGAGAGAAACAAAGCAAGGCTAAGGGACTGTTTCGAGAGTTTTCTCAGCAGCAGGGCCGACTGCCGAATCAAGCTGAATCTGAGCAGCTGCTGGCCTCTATCGGCTGGTCACTGGCTGAATGGCAGCAAGCTCGGCAGCTGCACTACACCACCAGCCTGGACTTGCGGGTAGGCGACTCCGAGCAAACCGACCTCGGCTCTTTGCTCCCGTCTGTGACGGATACCATGACCACCGTCGAAGACTGGGATCGTCGGCGTCAGCTTCAGCAGCTGTTTGAAGCAGCGGATCTATCGGATAAAGAACGCGATATTCTGCAGCTGCGCTACGCCCAGGGCATCAGCCTGTCAAAGATCGGCGACCGCTACCAGGTGAGCCGGGAGCGCATTCGGCAGATTTGTACCCGCAGCCTGCGGCGGATTCGAGCCACAGACCTGATGAAAACCTGGGAATCGTAGTGGTTTAAGCCGCCTGAGGCACTGCCAATTTGGCCTCTTGGCTCTCGGCTGGAGCGTCAACCCGGTCCTGGGCGAGCGTACGCATGGCTCCCTGACGCTGGATTAAGCCCCACACCATCGCAAGCAAGGCATCGACCTTACGGCTGCGCCATTCATGAATCAGAGAAGTCGTGGTCAGATAGCCGTAGCGACGTAGCATCGCCTCCTTGAGGTAGCTGGCATGGCGCTCTTCATCTTTAGAGACGCTGAGGATGCCCGCCTGAATCTTCTCCATATTGGGCACGCCCTCTAGAGCCTGGGCCATCAGGCGAAAGTCTTGACAGGCATCGGCTTCTAGAATGTGAGTGCTGGCAAAGAAGATTGGCCATTCAATCACTTCAGGTTTGAGGTCGGCCTGGGTGTAGCCCCGGAAGTAAGCTTCGATAAACGGTCCCCGCTTCTCCTGGGAAGGTTCGCTGGAGTCAGTACTGGCCTTAAAATCGATGACCTCTTTATTGAGCTGCTTGAGGGCATTGGCAAAAATCTGGCCGTGACGACGCTCATCGTTAGTGTGCTGGGCTAGCTTGTCGGCGAGCCAGTCGTCGCCCTCCGCTCGGGCGCGATCGCTGAGCTTCGAGAGAAAGGGAACTGAACCGGATTCGGCTAGCTGGAAGCCTGCCAGCACGTTGGGACGAGTCTTGACATCGCGAATTTGGCTGGCCATCAAGTAGGCGGTAGCACCAGAGCCTACCAGTTGCAGAATGGGGGTGAATGGATTCATGACTGGGAGTGTGGAGGGGAATAGCTACAGGCTAATGCGAGGATTATTTTTTGGCCAGATGATTTGGTGGTGGTTACTCAGTGAATGCCTCGTCCATTATTTTTGTCGTAGTGTAAGTTTTTGTGTAAACATCTAAGCCAGTTACCTTTGCCGGGTTGCTGTTAACAGGAGCATTGGCCCTAGCGTAGTCGCTCTGCAGAAGGAGATTACACAAAAACTTACACTAAGTTATTTAGCCACAGTTCCCCTAGCTCTGAATCCTCAGAATCAGAGGCCGAAGCATATGGGCTCATCAGCCGATTGACTTCTTTTGTCGTTTGGTCGATTGCCAGCCGCACGACAAAGCGAACAGCAATTAGCAAAACCTCTAGCCATCGTGCTATTAACGTTCCCAAAATATCGATCACCGTTGGCCGTTGCCATTGGAGCCCGTGCCCTTGTCTAGTCTCCGCTCGATCCCTTCGATTCGTTTCAGCAGCTCTTGCACCAGTTGGATCATGTGGTTACCCATCTGCGCTAGAGCCTCTTTCTCATTATCCCGGTCATCTTTAATCGGTTGAGCTTGGCTGCTGTCCGGTTGGTTCAGCTGCTCAATACGACTCTGGTACAATTTCACCAGACCTTCTAATTCGCTGCATCGGGCCGAAAAGTCGTGCCGCATCTCAGCAATTGCTTCCTCATTGGCAGCAATTCTGGCCTCTAGGGCTTCCCAATCGTGATTAGCGCGGCTGGTCATGACAAGCTACTTCCAGCTTTTGTGGGACGCCTCCATAGTAAGGTTGGCAGGCGAAATCATGACAGCGGTACGCAAAGCTGAGGCTACGCTAGAAGCGGTCTTTAAGCGGTATCTTTGTAGACAAGGATTCGAGGAGTTAACCAGTGAGTAGCGATCGCCTAGCCCAAATTGAGGCCGTCTTAGCTAGCGTGGCAGAATCGCAAGCCCGCACCCAGGCTCAGCAGGAGCGCAACACCGAAGCGATCGCGCGGCTCGAAGCTGCCCAGGAACGCACTCAGCAGCAGGCAAGCGAAACCGAGCAGACAGCAGACGACAATGCCCAGTACCTCGGGGAAACCAGGGCGATGCTGGAGCAGGCGATTCATGGATTTAGGGCTGACATTCAAGCAGTGGTGGCAGTCTTTGCCGAAAGCACAGCAGCTATTAGGGAAGAAAGCAATCAGCGGCACGATGAGTCAGAGGCCCGACAGGCAGAGCAGGATCAGCGCTTTGACAACCTGCTAGCTGAAGCCAGGGCAGACCGGCAGGAATGGCGACAGCGCTTTGATGAGCAGTTGGCTGAAATGAGGGAGTCCCGTGTAGCCTGGGAGGCTGAGCACCGAGACTGGAGCCAGCGCTTTGATGAGCAGCAGGCCCGAATGGACGAACGGGCCACTGCTAATGAGGCTGAGCACAATGCCTTTCGGCAAACTCTTCAAACCCTGCTGGCTGAGATTGCCCGAATATGGAACCGTATCAGTGCTTGATTCATTTCGCTGTACTCGCTGAATCGGGCCGTGTACTCGCCAGGGGGAATCTGCCCAGCTTTGTTGCGGCTGTGCTGAATGCCCGTGAGCGTCATTTCGGGAACACTGCTGAGCCGCTCGACAATCTCTGGGGTGAATTTCTTCAGTGCCAGTCCCATGCCGTCGCTCTGTCGCCACAGGGCAGAAAGATAGGCGGTGCGTTCTTCTTTGGGAATCTGGGCGATCGCGTCATCGACCGCAGTAGTCGCCTGCGTCAGCATCTCATCGAGGTCGTTCTGCTGGGCGTAGGAGGCCTGAATCTGGGCATGGGGATGCTGGATGGTCAGAGTACGATTAGGGAGGCTCGGGAGTCGTTCGGCCAGGTGGTGTTCGCTGGCGGACTCAGGTGCCACAGGGCCCAGGGAAGAGGTGCAGCGATCGCCGCTTCCAGCGGTGAAGGTCAGAGATGATGGGGTAATGCGAGTAGACATTAAGGCATCTCCAGAAAATCTAGAGATGCAATGCGATAGCAATTTTGTGAGTTTGTATAAATCTGGATTTATACTATGCGGGTTGAACCTGTAATTCTGTATAAATCTGGATTTATATGTTGCGGGTCAAGGGGGATTGCTGCTCGTAAGAGTCTGGATTTATACGCTGGATGAGCTGGAATGAAGCAAAGACAACTTAGAGTTGCGATCATGAGCAGTGCTGGCGGCACGGGAAAAAGTACAGTAGCCGTCAACACCGCGTATCAGTTAGCGCGAATGGGAAAGACGACGACGCTCGTGGACTGTGATCCAAATGGTTCATTAGCACTGTTTACAGGATTGGAAGATCCCTCAGCAGGGCAAACCTTAGCCCATGTCTTGTCTCCTTCAGACTTTAAGGGGGACTGGCCCTTGTTTCCTATTTGGGAAGATAAGATTTCTGGGGTCTCTGCCTGCTTGGGGGGATTGCCGCTGTATGAGGCTGTTAAGCGTATAGATCAAGAACCAAGAGGCGTGTACCTGCTGTCGGATGCTCTCGAAGACCATCCGCTAAAGCATGACGTTCTAATTTTCGACTGCCCAGGAACAATCGAGCGATATCATGAGTTGGCTTTGGCTGCCTGTACTCATGTTTTGATCGTTCTACATCCAAACACTAAGGCAATTAATGCTGGATTTAAGTTGATTGATTGGGTGTATCAGTATCGCAGCAAGCTCAGGCTAAACCCACCTCCTCAAATTTTGGGCATTGTCCCGAATGCCTATCAGAAAGATGCAGCCATGCACCGCAACCACATGGGCGAAGGCGTTGCAGATGAGTCAGAAACTTTGCCGACTATTTTGCAGAGCCTACCCGACCCAATTAAGTTGTTTGATCCCATTCGAGAAACCAGACTTCTCGGTAATGCGGCAGATTATGGTCTGCCGCTGGGAATTTATCGACCAGGAGAAGGGATAAACACGGTTTTTGAGTCGATCGCTCAGGAAATTGCTCACAACCTTACGGGAGAAATTTAGAATGGTGCGAGAGAAACGGAAGATTTCTACTTTGGCGGCTGGAGCTGCAGGCTCGCAAACGCAAACTCTTTTACAGGAAAAGGATACTGAAATTGAGGTATTGAAGGCTCAGCTTGAAGAGTTGGCCAATAGTAACGGAGGTGGCGATGGATGGAACGAGATTCCAATTGACGCCATTAAACCTCTATCTATTCGCTCCGGGAGTCAATCAGTTTATCAACCGCGCAAATACTTTGACCCAGTAGCCCTTCAAGAATTGGCTGAATCCATTAAGGAAGATGGGTTAAAAGAGCCCATTGTTGTGCGAGATACCCCAGAAGGCTACGAAATGATGGATGGGGCTAGACGGCATGAGGCCCATAAAGTTGCTGGATTAGTCAAAATCAAAGCTTATATAAGGCAGAATATCTCTGATGAAGAGGCCCTAGTATACGCTCTGACGACGGATGCCTTGAAGGAGAAAATCAGTCCTCTAGAGCAGGCGATATCAGTCGTTGATTTACTGTGTCTCAAACTAAATCTGAGTGAAACTGAGGTAAAGCGTCTCCTGTTTGCCATGCAAAACGACGCGATCGGTAAAACAAATTCTGATGATCGTGACGAGACGCATCACCACAAGGCGCAGATAGCCCATGGCGTTCTCAACTCCATTGGGGTCGCACTGGGAACGATGGTTAACAGCCGTTTGAAATTTCTAGACTTAGCTCCAAAAATTCGCCAAGCATTAGAATCTGGAAAAATCAGCCCGACTAATGCCCTATTGATTAATAAGGTTAATGATCGCCACCACAATCGCTTACTGAAGGAAGGGAGTCTCCTCAGCAAGAAAGACTTACAAGGGCTAATTGCGAGACTGACAAAAGAGGATAAGTCTACAGGTATTGAGCTTGAAAACGCTTTTACACAAAATCCCAATTCAATTTACGAGCAGTCCATCACAAGGATGCAAGAGCTGAGTCAGTCGCCTCTTATTCAAGAAGATGCTCGTGCCCGACGAATGTTTCTCGACATCTACGAAAGGCTCAATAAGCTTGGTAAGTATGTTGAGTCGAAGCGCAGTTGACCGGAGGAAGACACGATGTGAACGGCTCCGCTCAGCTAGCGGGAGGTTTTGTAGCTTGGCTCGGTTGATATGGTTGTTTAAGCAAATTTCATGTAATTGAGTAAAGAGGCTAAGCCAGCTAGGACTGGGGCGAAGGAATACTGTTGAAAGAATTGGGAAAAGGCCCGCAAGCAGTGCTTACGAGCCTTGAGGGTTGAGTTTGAGAGGGGCTTACATCGCTTTTACTTTAGCGGTGCGGCGGGGGCGCTTGTATTCTGACTTTTTCTTGTAGCCGACGGACTGGGCAGCGTTGCTGTCGGGGCCAAACTGGGCGCGAACGGCTTCTTTCATAGCCAGGATGGAGTTGTGAAAGTCCCACTCGGCCTGACGGGCGGCATCGGTAGCGGCTTTCAGCGTGACCTCTAGCTCAGTTTCCTTTTGCTGCATGGCTAGCATGGTTTCGTAGCTGGCTTTGAGAGCCTGAGGAGTCGCATCGCTGCGGACGGGGAGATAGCTTTCGACGGTGCCGAGCCCGTTTAAGGCGTCAATGTCGGCACTGACGGTTTTAACAGGCAAACGGCGGGTGATGTTGACAATAGGCATAATAGTGCACCTCTGTTTAGGTGATTTAAAGAAACAGGTGGAAGCGCCTGCCTGAATCCATTCAGGCGGACAGCCGAGTTGTGATTGCGGCTTCGTTCAATCCAGAGGGGGTGTGGCAAAAAAGTTCAGCGCAGGCTAGCGGAGACGACGATTGGGGGCGAAGCGTCTGTTGGTCTCAGCGAACGCTAAGATTGCCCATCCAAACAAAGCGATCGCTATCTCAATTCAACGATGGTCAGGAAAGCAGGATAATTAACCTCAGTTCGGGATAACTGCCGGTAGCTGCATACTGAGCAACCTCCCCTCCTCGGAGGGGTGCTCGGAGGGCGGGGTGGGTCAAATCTACAACCAAAGACACCCCATTTACTACGGACAGAATGGCCCAATGCCAGGATTGACCCACCCCTGCCCCGCCCAGGAGGGGATAGTTGTTGTGAAATTTCAGCGGTATTAACTTATCCCGAACTCAGGTTAATTAGCTTCCTGGCGTTTGTCGAGTGGTGAGCCAGCCGCGTTGATGAGAGGGCTGCATCATTGAGTTTCAGCAATGACAGCGACGTTGTGTATTGAGCAGATTAAAGTGCGACAGGTGAACATTCGATGTTGCTCTATGACAGGAAAAGATTCCATAGATGCAGGAAGCAGTTGCGCCGCTGCAGCAACGTTGTCACAGCGCGATCGCTTGTGTTGAGCAGTTGCAGCGACGTGTTGAGCGATGGTCGTTGGCTTAGCCGCCCCAGAGGGGCTAGACCGGCCTAGAGGGCCATCGCACTAAAGGTGCAACGGCTGACAGGAGGGTTGTGTTGTCTCACACCGAAGCAAAGCTAGCAGATTGAAAACCAGCAACCTCCCCAGATAAGCAAGATAGTCGCTAAAGCAGATACATAGTCACGATCAACCTTCCGATGCGAAGCGCGAAAACACCTTTGACAGATTGACCCTTCCGCAAGGACCAGGACGGCGGTCCGTCCTGGTCGTAGGAGTCCGAGGGGAGCGAGATCCCCTCGGGTGAGGATTTGGCTTTCGAACAAAATTGTGGTCTTACCGCTGACTTCAGCGGAAAAAACCTCTGATAAGGAATGCTACCATGTTAAGCTTCACAACGCCGATGGTCTAAAGACCGGCCCAAAGGGCCAACGCCTCTGTAGCAATTTTGACTTGTGTCGGGCGGCTGAATGGGGTAGATTTTTGAACTATAGCTGCGAGCGTGCAGCTTGGTTCCCAAAATTTGGTCGGACGCTACTGGAAGGTGTGGGGACACCAACCAGTAGCTGACCCCTTCGACAGAACCGGCTGTCTCGGAGGCTGAGTAGCATTTTACTCGTGGCCGCTCCGAAACACACCATGTCTGGGAGCGGCCAAGTTTTGGGTTTCCTACCCATGCGTTTCTTGGAGGAAACCCCAATGTTGTGTTTACCTTATTTGCTGTCGTCTGCCCGCGATCGGGAGGCGACGAGTCCGCTGCTGCTGGCGAATCCAAAGACTCAGCCGGAGCGAGAGCGGTTGCTGCATTTGGTGATTGGCTCCCCGGAAGGGGTGCGGTCTGTCATTCATGCGCTGCACAAGCTCCAATATGCGGAGCAGGCCACCTGGAGTCAGGTGATTACCATTCCGGAGTCGGGGATGCTGATTACCCCAGGGCAGGGAGAGGTGTTTAGTCTGTTGAGGCGCGATATGCCGAGAACCAGCTAGGGCGGTAAGCGGTTGGCGACAAATGCATGAACCGGATTTTTGAAGCCATGCAGTCAGCATTGACAGGGGAATCCGGTTCTGGGTTGCTCAATGAGCATCGATGTCCTATTTGGCTCAGGTATCCTAGAAACAATCGGTGAGGCAACTTTGATGACTCTGCAAGAACTAATACACGAGGCTCAACGATTGAGTTGGCAAGAGCAGCTGCATCTAGCGACTCGTTTGTTGCAGTGGGCTGAGGCTAAAATGCAGACTCAGGATGACGTTCAACCGCCACAACAGCGCCAGCCAGATTTACATCCGGGGGCATTTTTAGTCTCTGACGATTTTGATGAGCCTTTACCGGATAGCTTCTGGCTAGGTGAAGGATGAAACTTTTACTGGATACCCACACGTTTATCTGGTGGGACAGTCAGTGGTAATGCTTCCCATAACGCTTGCCCACATTATTGAGCTTGACCAATTGCCCTGGCATCACAAAGACCCATTTGATCGGTTACTCATTGCTCAGAGTCGGGTTGAGGCAGCAACGCTGGTATCCAAAGATCCGGCTTTTGCTCAGTATGATTGTCAAAGGCTTTGGTGATGGGTCATGCATTGAAAGCGACGATGGGTTGGGTGATCGGTTTACCGGAGGGGTGCGTAGGCGTAGCCGCTCCCTTTGGGAGCATCAGTGATTCATACGTTACACAAGCTCCAGTATGGGTCGCAGGCGACGTGGAGTCAGGTGATTACGATTCCGGAGTCGGGGATTTTAATTACGCCAGAGCAGGGAGAGGTGTTTAGTCTGTTGAGGCGGGAGAGACCCTTGGGCTAATTGCCCACCAACCAAGATGAAAGGCTGGTAGTCATCGCTTTAGCGATGCTTAGTTATTCTCGCTGAAGCGGTGACTACGGGCGTAAATTTTATCCGACGAGTCTGTTTGCATTCGTTAAAGAAAAACTCATTACTGAATTGCCGTGGTTAACATGGGTGGTTGATGGAACACCCGTACACCCCGCATGACGCAACCACCTGCCTACGGCCCCCACAACCCGCACCCCCTGTCACAGATGAAGACAGAGCTGGTTTGGGAAGGCAAGTATGACGAGTACGGTAATCGTCGGGAGGTTGAGATCAAAAGCTTTGTAGGGCGCTCATTAATGACCGACTTTCATAATGCGGTGGGTCAGTACATGGTGTATCAAACCTTGATTCGAGAAACGGCCCCCGAATACAACCTGTACTTAGCCATTGACGATATCGTCTATCGCAATTTTTTTCGGCGGGAGGGCATTGAATTTCTTATTCGAGAAAGCCAGATCAACCTTTTTGTTGTCGATATTGACCTACAGGAGATCGTTCAATGGATAAGCTAAAGCGTTATCGAGACATCATTCAAAAAGTACTGACTGAATACCAGGTATGGGCTGATGGAGCCAATGAACCGGGCATTCAGCAATGTCTCTCCTTTGATGCAGAACGCGATCATTACTTTTGGTTTCATGTGGGTTGGCAAGGTAAAGACCGCGATTTTGGCGTGACGGTGTATCTGCGTATTGACCAGGGCAAAGTCTGGGTCGAAGAAGATTGGACAAAACAGGGAATCGTTAACGACCTGCTAGAGGCGGGTATTCCCTCTGAAGACATTGTCTTAGGCTTCCAACATCCGAACAAGCGTTCGCTAACCGAATTTGCTACTGCGTGAACATAAGAAGAGGTTGCATGATTTCTATTAACCAAATTCAAGCCTTCAGCCAGCAAATTGCTGAAAAATTTGAGCCTGCGCAAATCATTTTGTTTGGTTCTTATGCGGGTGGCGAACCTGATGAAAATTCTGATGTTGATTTGCTGGTGGTCTTACCCTTTGAGGAAATGCCAGTTCGTAAAGCCATTAAGATTCGTCAAAGCTTGCCTGCCCCGTTTCCCTTAGACCTCATCACACGTACACCAGAGCAAATTCAGGAACGTCTGGAAATGGGTGATTTCTTCATCCAAGACATCATAAAAAACGGTCAGGTTCTTTATGAAGCCAATCACTCAAGAGTGGGTTAACAAAGCAGAAGCGGATTTCGCAACAGCTCAGCGAGAAATTCAGGTGACGAAAACTCCTAACTATGACGCGGTTTGCTTTCACGCTCAGCAGTGCATCGAGAAATATCTAAAAGCTTGCTTACATGTAATAGTCAAGACTTTATCTGGCACTCTCTGTAAACTTGTACTGACTCAGGAGTGTCACCATGAATACACAAGAAAAGATCGTTAAGAACAAACTGGGCCTGTTGAATCTGGCCAAGACCTTAGGCAACGTATCGCAAGCGTGCAAAGTGATGGGCGTTTCGCGCGACACCTTTTACCGCTACCAAGAATTGTACGAAACCGGCGGTGAATTGGCCTTGCAGGAGATCGATCGCAAAAAGCCCTGTGTAAAGAATCGCGTTGAGGCCGCAATCGAGGAGGCTGTCGTGGCGTTTGCCATTGAGCAACCGGCCTACGGTCAGGTTCGCGTCTCCAACGAGATGAAAAAGCGTGGCCTCTTCGTCTCGCCTGGCGGGGTGCGCTCGATTTGGTTACGCCATGACCTGCAAACCTTTGCCAAACGCCTCAAAGCACTGGAAGCCAAAGCCGCTCAGGAGAACTTGATTCTCACCGAAGCCCAGGTGAAGGCGCTGGAGAAAGCGAAGGAGGAGAAAGAAGCTCACGGAGAGCTTGAAACCCACCACCCTGGCTATCTCGGCGCTCAGGACACGTTCTATGTGGGCCATCTCAAGGGTGTGGGACGCATCTACCAGCAAACCTTCATCGATACCTACACCCGAGTGGCCACCGTCAAGCTCTATGACCGCAAGACGGCACTGGTGGCGGCGGATGTGCTCAATGACCGAGTGATTCCCTTCTTTGAGGCCCAGGACGTGCGATTGTTGCGCATCCTCACTGACCGAGGGACCGAGTATTGTGGCAATGTGGCCCACCACGAATACCAGCTGTATCTGGCGATTGAGGATGTTGACCACAGCCGCACTAAGACAAAATCACCCCAGACCAATGGCATCTGTGAGCGGTTCCACCGCACGATTCTCGAAGAGTTCTACCAGGTCGCATTCCGCAAAAAGATCTATTCCAGCCTTGAGGAACTTCAGCACGATGTTGATGAGTGGCTTGAGTTTTATAATCAAGAACGACCGCACTCAGGACGCTATTGCTACGGCAAGACACCGATGCAAACCTGGCGTGACAGTCTGCATCTAGCGAAAGCGAAACAGCTTGACCAACACGTAGAAGAAAAAGATAAAAATCAAACACGATCTGACACCCTTCTACGTGTCTGATAGGTCTCAACTGTCAGATAAAGTTTGATCTATTACACTTGAGCGAACGCCGCCCAGCTTTGCCAGCTTCTCGCACGCTATTTAACTTGGTTACCTGCAACCAAGACCTAGAAGTTGGTTTGACTAAATTTTGCGATCGCGCCACTGATGTCGCTGCCTTCGCCAAAAATGCTGGCCCTCAGTGCCTGCGGATCGATTATCTCGCCAATGGGGAACGACTCGCCTTTTACACGCCCGACTTCTTCATCCGCACTCAGAACGGTCACTACTATTTGGTCGAAACCAAGGGACGCGAAGACCGCGACGTCCCAACTAAAGCTAAAGCTGCGATCGCCTGGTGTGAAGCCGCATCAGGCGATTCAGTTCAGTGGCATTACCTCTATGTGCCCCAGGGCGTTTTTGAACGTATGACCGGGCAAACCGTCGCTGAACTTGAACGAGCCTGTCAACCTGCTCTAGTCAATCTGCTGCAATCCGAGGAGTTACAAGAACTTCCTCTGTTCGCTAATTTAGGATTAGAGGATGAGCAGTCCACAGCCGCCGTTGGGCTAATTGATCAGGCTATCTTAGACGTTTTACCTTCGCGATACCGAAGAGCTGCTGATCAGGCCATTATGCTCTATCGGTTCTTTGAGAACAAGGAAGGCATGAACTACGCCCCTGTCTTCACGGCTTTGCTTGGTTCGATGGATGAGGTATCTAAGGGACTAATCGTTCGCCGTCTCAAACCTGTGATGCCACCCACTGTTGATGAGCAAAAAGCCTGGTTTGATCCTTATCTGGCAAGCTTTAGTCGTAGAGAAGAACAAGCCTATCGGAAGCTAGCCAAAAATTTGAAAAGTGTTTTGGTGTTTAATAACGGCTTTTCATTAATTGGCCTGCTTCGCTCCTGCTTGGATTTTGCGCTGAATGATCAAAATCAAGTGGGCGGCGTTTTCGATGCTTTACAGGACCGCCTGCGATTTTCAGGGGTACGAAAGCTGCTGGATACTATTACCCAAATCAATGATTTTAGAAATACCTACGTGGCTCACCAGGAAGATGAATTAACGGATAAAGCCCAAGCTGAAAGAGAGTTAAAATCTTGGGTTGAGGCACTAAATCTAATTTGGCTGGCTGAACGCTCTAACCATCAGTAGAAAAAGTGACAGGCTGACTGCCCTTAGTCAGTGTGAAATCGACCTGCACAACAGCCAGTATCCTGAGCCAGCTGATCAGCGATCGCCCATTAAACCCCGACAGCCCATCGGCATCACCGCGGGCGAATTCTTCATGCGCTACCTGGAGAAGGCCAGAACCATCCGCATCATCGGTGCCTACGCGGATGAGTCCGGGAGGAAGCAGATACTGCCCCACTACCTGAGCGATGACGAACTGGGGCCGGAGGCGCTCATTCGCTACGAGGCGGCAAAGGATGCGATCAAATCAACGGCCTCCCAGATTGTCCCGAAGTATCGTCTAATCGACCATCCTCAATATGCAAGTTGCGCTCAGCGATATCCAGAATCCGAGTGTCGTGGGTGACGAGCAGAACAGTGCAGTGCTGCTGGTGAGCCAACTGCTGAATCAGGTTCACCACATCACGCCCAGAATGGCTGTCGAGGGAAGCGGTCGGTTCGTCAGCCAGGACAATTTTCGGTTCAGTAACGAGGGCACGGGCGATCGCCACCCGCTGCTTTTGCCCCCCGAAAAGCTGGTCGGGATACTTGTGGCTGTGTTCGCTCTGCCTGACGCTGTTTGACCAGAGCCAGGGCCGACTGCAAATCCGCCTGTCGCCGTTCGGCCCCCTGGAGCACCGCAATCACCTGTCCGGCTTCAACCCGATCGCCCTCCGCCACCCGAATCTCATTCACCCGGCTATCCGCCGCATTCGGCACCGATAGGCGGATCACTTCCCCTTCGGGTTCAATGCGACCGAGGGCCACCACTGAGTCAATCTGCACGGCGATCGTCGTGGGGTCAGGTTCTGTGGCCTCAGGTTTGAAAGGCAGGGCGCAGCCGCTAGAAACCAGGGTAGCTAACGCGACTGAGATGGCGAGTCGAAGGGGTTTTGGTTGAATCATGACATCACCGTTGAGGTAAGAAGCGTCAGTTGATGCTGAGGCAGGTGCGGCTGTCCGTCGCTGCGATAAAGCTCTCTGCAAGGCAGGGATGGGCAACGGGTGCGGCATTAGCAGCCGGTAGAGCAGGCTGGGTCGCGCCTGATTGGGGATGAATCCGGAGGGTCGCCTCATCGTTGATGGCAAACCAGGCAACGGCGAATCCTGAACTACCGGCGATCAGTGCAAGTAGGGCCACTTCCGCGAGCAGCAGCCAGTACGCCAAAGCTGCCAGGGGCGGCTTACGGGAAACAACTAGGGGGCTGAAAAGAGTTTTCATCATCGTCAGGGAGCTCGATACCCTGAGAATAGGGCGCTGCCCCGGATTGCCATTACCTGCAAGCGGGTGTCGAACCGGAGGGGATTGCCCTCACCCAACTGGGTAGACCTGACAGCAGGAGGCGAATTTATAGGTGGATTCCATAGGTTAAAGCTGGGCTTTGGGAGGCCAGCTTTTTTTATCACCTCAGCTATTGCCCCAACCTATGAACCGCAGCAAGTTTCGTCTAGAAGGGCCAGGAAGACTGGGTTTAAGTCTGACTCTAACTAGCCTAGTTGCCTCGATGGGCATTCTCTCAACGGCGATCGCTCAGCCAGTAGCCCTCAGCCAGACCCTCAGCTTGTCTTCGCTGGTACAATCCCAGTCCTGGGCGCAGGCGCGACTGGCAAAATCGCTAAACCTGCAAGTGTTATATCGTGACACCGCTTGTCCCATTTACGACACAGCCTCAGTCGCTGAAAGCTTCTTTGGTACCCTCAAAACCGAGTTGATTCACCCCAGGATCTTCTTTAATCGCACCTTGGCCCGCACCGTCATTGCCGAATGGATTGAGGTCTTTATCTGCACGATGAGCGGATGCGACAGGAGATTCAAGAGGGACTCAACGTCGTGGAGAACTGGAACAGTGCTAACGACTTCATCTTCTACGGCAAGAGCGGTGACTTCACCTCTAGCCAGGTTGCCTTGCAGGAAATCTCCATGCTCTGCCTGCACCTGCTTCAAATCAGTCTGGTCTACATTAACACCTTGCTGATTCAGCAAGTCCTCTCTGACCCAGGCTGGATGCAGAGGATGGGGCCTGATGAGCTAAGAGCCTTGACGCCGTTGATCTACGCCCACGTTAATCTCTATGGCATTTTTCGTCTGGGTATGGCGAAACGGTTGCCGATTGTGGCGATGGCCAACTAAGAGGAAGAAAAACTCCGGGTTTCAACCTAGACGAGGTTTACCTACTTGATGAGCGTATGCGAATGCTTTCTAGCGCTTCAAATTGCCGACTTTGATAATCGATTTGGACGGAGAGTGAATCACAGACCAGGTCACATAATTCGAAGATAAAGGGATTAGCAATCTGATAGTAGACACATACCCCTTCTTGGCGGCGACTGACAATTCCGGCTTGAGACAGCATCTTTAGATGCTTGGATACGTTAGCCTGCCCTAGGCCGGTGCATTCGATAATGTCTGTCACGTTTTTAGCCCCAGATTTAAGGGAACACACAATCTGTAAGCGACTGACCTCAGACAACACTTTGAAGAAGTCAGCCATCAGGCTTAATGCTGCCGGTGAGAGCTGTGAAATACCGCAATCTGCCGAAGATGAGCCTGACTTTGACTGGGCTGGACGTTTTTGGGGCATGGACTGAAGTTGGGAATAAACCAATACTCGTATTTCACTATATTACCATTCAGTAACAAAAGATGTCTCGGTCGAGTCATGCCCTCTAGGCGGGGAATACGGTCTGCCCAGCAACCGCCTGACTTCAGTGACGATTGAATGAATCGACAGACCAGGGGTTGGTGGCGTTGGGATAGCCTTGCCGGAGGCAAATCGCAGACAACCCGGCCCGATTGCCCCGGCCTCGGTCTCCCTCGGCCCTAACTAACCTGATCGCCGATGACTTTGCCCCGAAAAACGATGTAGTTGTAGATGTTGTAGGCCAGCATGATTGGAATCAGAAATCCGATAAACACCAGCATGAACACCAGGGCGCTGGGGGCAGCGGCGGCTTCGTAAATCGTGATCTCGGTGGGGATGATATAGGGAAAAACCACTAGGGCTAACCCGATGAAGGTGAGCAGGAAAATCAGAATGGTCCAAATAAACGGAGCCGTCTCCCGTTTTTGATTCAGGCTGCTGAGCAACTGCCAGATGAGGACAATACCCATCAGGGGAATGGCCGCAAAGACATAAATCAATGGCTGTGAAAACAACCGCTCCCGCGCGTAGGTATAAAAAACGGGTGTCACCAGGGTGATCAAAATGGCTCCGAACAGGGTTGTCCAGGCGGCAATTTGAGCTGTTCGGTAGTGCGTGGTTTGTAACTCTCCCTCGGTTTTCGTGATTAGATAGGTAGAGCCAATCAGGACATAGCCCTGAACCAACGTCAGCGCCACCAAAAAGGCGGGCACTGTACACCAATCCATGATGGTGCCGGCAAAGTGCCCGGCTTCGTCCACCTGAATACCGGCTAGCACCGTCCCTAGGGAGAGACCCTGCCCCACGGCCGCGAGGAAACTACCGATGCCGAAAGCCAGATTCCAAAAAACTTTTCGCTCAGCGTGTTCCCGAAACTCGAAGGCAACCGCCCTGAAAATCAGACCAAAGATCATGACCAGGATAGGCACATACAGAGCATTCAAAATCGTGCTGTAGGCCAGGGGAAAGGCCCCGAAGAGGGTGCCCCCCATAATCACTAGCCAGGTTTCGTTGGCATCCCAAATGTTGCCCAGGCTGGTCATCAAAATACTGCGGCGCTCTTCGGACGACGCGGTGATGGACAGGATGCCCACGCCCAGGTCAAAACCATCCAGCATCACGTAGAGCAACAAGAACAGCGCCAGGATAAAGAACCAGACCTGGGGCAAAAAATAGTCGAGGGTTTCCATAGTTGGGCTCCTATTGCTGGGCTTCCGCGGGTCGCTGGTCAGGGATAAATGTGGCCGGAGTCGTTTTTAAGTCAGTGTCTGCTGTCAACCCGGGAATCGGCAGGTCTAAATTGGGGCCATTGCGCAGAATACGGCTGCCGAAATACAGCGTCGCCACTAGCAACAGGGTGTAAACCCCCGCAAAAAAGAGCAGGGAAGTGAGTACCCCGGCTGCTGGCAGGTGCGAGGCGGCATCGCTGGTTCGGATCAGGCCGTAGACCGTCCAGGGCTGCCGCCCAACCTCGCGCACAATCCAGCCGGACTCCACCGCCAGATAGCCAAGCGGGGCGGCAAAGATCCAGGCTCGTAGCAGCCAGCGCTGCTGGGCGATCGCCTCAGCGGCCAGCTGCCCCCGCAGCCATTGCAGGATACTCAACAGCATCAGACCCGCAAAAAAGAAGCCAATGCCAGCCATCAGCCGGAAAGAGTAGAAAATCAGGCCCGTCATCGGCGGGCGATCGCTCGCTGGCCATTCCTTAAGACCCAGCACCGGCTCAGAAAGGGTCGGTTGAAGTTCGAGGATATAGCCCAGGCCATTGGGAATATTGACTTCCCAGCGATTGGTCTCAGCCGCCGCATCCGGCCAGGCAAGTACACTCCAGGGGGCAGGCTGACCAGCGGGCAGGGTTTCCCAACGGGCTTCAATGGCTGCCAGTTTGGAGGGCTGATCTTGATAGACCCGCTCACCGCTGACGTGGCCGATATAGATTTGCAGCGGGGCCACTGCGATCGCGGCGGCGATAATCACCTTCAGGGCCTTAGCAAAAAACGCTTCGTGGCGGCGGTTCAAGATGTACCAGGCGCTAATTCCCCCAATCACGAAAAGCGAAGTTTCCAGGGTGGCCAAAAACATATGGGTCACGCTGTTGAGCATAGATGGGTTCAGAATGGCCTGGAAATAGTCGTGGACCACAAATTTGCCATCTACCATCTCCCCGCCTGCTGGGGTCTGCATCCAGGAGTTTGCCGCCAAAATCCAGAAGGTGGACAGGTTGGCTCCAAAGGCCACCATGATCGTTGAGATGTAATGCACCACAGGGGGCACCCGTTCCCAGCCAAACAGCATAATGCCAAGAAACCCGGCCTCTAGCATGAACGCCATCGCGCCTTCGAAGCCTAAGATGCTACCGAAGAAATCGCCCACCGCCTCCGAGAAAGGAGCCCAGTTGGTCCCAAACTGAAACTCCATCGGCAGCCCGGTCGCCACCCCAACGCCAAAGTTCAGTACGTACAGCTTGGCCCAAAAGCGGGCGTGAAAATAGTAGTCCGGGTCACGAGTCTTCAGCCACAGCCCCTCAATGATGACCAGATAAATGGCCATGCCGGTGGTCAGTACCGGCCAGAGCATATGAAAAATGCTGGTGAGCGCAAACTGCATGCGCGACAGCATCACACTATCAAGAGGAATATCCATAGTTCAAATATTCTGTGCTTAGAGAAAAGCTTGCTAGATTATATGACCATATTCCTTGTCAGCAATATATTTTAAGAATTATTCCCCCTTTTGCTGTACCTGCCATTCTCGCAAGACCAAGCGGCATTGCAGGCAGTGAAGCACCTTTAGCAAGGCGTGCAGCCCCTCCAGATCGGCGCGGTAGGTGCCTGCGACTCGGGCGGCAGGAATTTCCACATTCGGCTGGATTTCGGCCACGAAGCCATACAGCCGCTGATTCGAAAAAGCACTATTGATAGCCCAGCCTTCTTGGTTTAGCGGAGCCACACTGGCTGCAGTCTCCGGCAGGGCTAGTTCGCGTTTCAAGATCCCGGCAACAGCCTGCTTAGGGAGCTGGTTAGCAGGGCATCGTCCTCCTGGAAAATCCAACGTCGGCTTGCCGACTCCAGGACGGTAGGTGGGCACTGGCAACACCAGATGCCCTCGCTGAATGGGCAGAATGACGACGGAGTCGGCCTTCTCGACCCGCCAGTATTCCAGCACAGTTCCGCGGTCGTCCTGAAGATGCTCACCAATTAGCGTTAACCATTGGGTCTCAAGGGTAAGGATGCGATCAAGCACTGGCCAATGACATGAATTCATAGCTCTGGAACTCAACGACAAAGACAATCAACATCAGAAACGGTATCTCGATTAAATTACTATATAGTGTTATATTGATTAAATAATTTCTGTTTCGCCTTGGCGTCTCTGAAACCTCAACAAGGAGCTGCTGCTATGCTGTTTCGCCAATTGTTTGACCCAGAAACCAGCACCTATACTTACCTGGTTGCTGACCTGCAAACCCATGAGGCGCTGCTGGTTGACCCAGTGCTCGCCCAAGTTAACCGAGATCGCCAGCTTCTAGCCGAACTGGGCTTGACCCTAAAATACTGCCTGGAAACCCATATCCATGCTGACCACATTACCGGCACAGCCCAGTTGCGAGAGGCGACGGGCTGCGAAGGCGTTGTTCCAGAACATGCCCAGGCAGCCTGTGCCAATCGGTTTATCCATGACAGTGAAGTGCTGCACCTGGGTGGTGTGACTGTAGAGGCGATCGCGACTCCCGGCCATACCGACAGCCACATGGCTTATTTAGTGAACGGCACTCGTCTGCTAACCGGGGATGCCCTACTGATTCGGGGCTGTGGTCGCACCGATTTTCAAAGTGGAGATGCCGGAACGTTATACGACGTGGTTACCCAGCGTCTATTTACTCTGCCCAGCAGCACCCTGGTATATCCGGGCCACGACTATAACGGGCAGACCGTTTCGACGATTGGGGAAGAGAAGCGCTGGAATCCCCGTTTCTCTGGACGTAGTCGCACCGAGTTCATTCATTTCATGGATGCTCTGAACTTGCCTAATCCCAAAAAGATCATGGAAGCGGTACCTGCCAATGAGCGCTGCGGGCGCATGGTGGTGGCCTAACCGATCAAATGAATGTTGAGAAGAGAATTTTTACTGTCCTAGGGAGACTTTACACATGCAGGCTACTCGCTTGAATCAGCTCCAGATCATGGATGCTCACACCTTAAAGCAGGGTTTAGAACAACAGACTATTACGCTGATTGATGTGCGTGAGCCCGCAGAGTTTGCTGGAGAGCACATTCCCGGCGCGGTGCTCGTCCCCCTCTCGCGGTTTGATGGGCGCAAAATTCCTCAGGCCGGGAATACCCAACTGGTGTTGTATTGTCGTTCTGGTAATCGCTCGGAGATCGCGGCACAGAAGCTCTTGGATGCAGGGTTGGAATCGGTGACTCACCTCTCCTGCGGATTAGCCTCCTGGAAGGAAGCTGGCTATGCAACCGTTGTAAATCGGAATGCGCCGATTAGCTTGATGCGTCAGGTGCAAATTGTTGCTGGGTCTCTAGTGTTCCTGGGGACGCTACTAGGGGCGTTTATTTCCCCCTGGTTTTTAATATTGAGTGGCTTTGTGGGCGCTGGGCTGATGTTTGCTGGGATCAGTGATACCTGCATGATGGGAATGCTGCTAGCCAAACTGCCCTATAACCAGCGGAGTCAGGGTTAATGCAGTGGATGGTTGGCCTGCTTTTGGCAGGGGGCATTGGTCTCAGTCTGGGCCTGATGGGGGGCGGCGGCTCAGTGTTGGCCTTGCCCGTGCTGGTGTATGTCATGGGGGTGTCACCTAAGAGTGCGATCGCCATGACCTGTCTCTTATACACATCT
>PYEQ01000135.1 GCA_003017785.1 filamentous cyanobacterium CCP5
AGATGTGTATAAGAGACAGGGCCATGGCCGATACTGCGACCCAGCAGGTCAGCACCCAAGAAGCCGCTATTAACGGCGACAATAATCAGGTTATTCAAGTTATCAATCAGGTCACTATTGAGCAAACTGGCCGAGGCCGAGGACCCAGGAGAAATGGCAGTAGCGCAACGGTGCAAGATGCCTATCAAGGAGTCAGCGTTGACGGATCTGGCAATGTTGTCTATCAAGAATCGAGCCAGATAAATGAGTCCCATAACTCCGATAGACCTGGGCGCAGAGTTGGCCAGGGGGGAGCCCATCCGGTTTTTGACGGTGACGATGACGATGACGATGACGATGACGATCGCAGAAATCGGGGACGGAATCGAGATTGGGATGACGACGACGATGACGACGATGACGATTAAGCTGATTCGTCAGGGTGCTTACAGGCCAGGGCGGCACAGGCAAGGGGTTAAGCCCCTTGTTGGCAAAGCTTTACCTTGTCAGCATGGAAAATGCTGTATACCAAGTCTAGAACCGTAGTTTCCCCTCAGGAAAAACTCTATTTCCGGGCTTGGGTAAGGTTTAATCAAAATCATGGACACAGACTAATTTGAAACAGATCCAGAAGCGAGGTTTTCCTAGGAAAACCTCGCTTCTGGAATTCACTATTTCTGGGATTTTCAGCCGAACTATTCTTTCTTGTAAGAATGCAGATCCCGAACTTTTACCATTGCCGACATCGTCGATAGCTATCTTGAAGTCCTAAAAATGGCATCCATTGCGGTCGAGTTAGTCGCAAAAAAAACAAGAACTTCTCGGGAACCTATCGAATATAAATTGTGTCTAATTTAACATGGTTGACTAGTATTTATTATCTTCGGGAAAGAGGCTGATTCCGCCTTTTATTGTCTGAGTAAGCAAGTATTTACTAGCTCCAACTAATTTCAAATAGTTAACTTATTGAGTCGAGGAACACGTATGCTTTCTAAACTTTCTACTTTCGGCATTTTAGGTCTGATCACCCTAGGCGTATCTGCTCTGCCTGTTAAAGCAGATACCGCCGTGGTTCAGCAAAGTACTCAAGATCTCTATATCGAAGGGGAAGGCAATGCTGCTGTGCAGGACAGCCAGCAGATTAATAGCATCCGCACCCGCGTCGAGAGTCGCCGCGGCAGCACTGGCATTGTTCAAGATCAATACCAGGGTGCGACCGTCGTCGGAGAAGACAACGCTGCCATTCAGCAAAGCAGTCAGGTGAACGTCATCGAACGCCGCGGCGTCCGTAACCATGGCAACCGCCATAACCGGGGTCGCATTAACCACAACTAAATCCAGGCATTTCAACCAGTATTTCAACCATCGGGGGGCGATCGCCTGGGGGTGATCACTGCAGGAATGCCTGCCGTACAGGATTTCTGCAGTCCCCTCCCGAATCTATCCCGTGGTAACAACGAGGACTTCATCATGAAGATATTCATGGGCTTAAGCCTGGCCGCGATCGCGGTAATCTTAGGTGGCATTAGCGCCGCCCAGGCCGATACGGTGATTCGCACATCCCAGGCCCAAATCAGGCTGAGCGACAACGGTGGCATCCAGATCTACACCGATCGCGACGGTGGCTATCGCCAGAATTCCATCCGGGGGTTCACGCCGACTGACTCCTATCGGTCGACGTCATCGGCCACGGTTAATCGGCTGCTCAACTGCAACTACCAAAGCCAGCGGAATCAGGCCTATCACTCGACTACTCCCAACGGCGATCGGGTGATTGCTAGAAGTCAGAGTCAAACGACCCTCTGCCAGTAGACATTCTCCAAGCACTATGAAACTGTTAAACCTCCTTTGGGGCGCACCTTTTTTGCTGCCAGTGATTTGGGGCCCTGCCGCCTCGGCCCAGTGCGTGGTTGCAGATGTGGCCATCCAAGCCAATATCAGCGGCTCACGCACCCCTGCAGAGCAAATCAATGCCGTAGACGTGGACAGGGAAGGGGGCTGCGTTGGCAACACCAGCGTCAGCACCAGCCGTCAGATTCAGGTTGGCGGCACTGGCCCTGTTCGGCAAGAACGCCAGAGTCGTCACCGCATTCGTGGCAGCCAGACTGGCACCAGTGGGACGGGCGGCCCAACCGTAGTCGTTCCGGTTGAGGCCCAGGTGGATGTCTACAATCCTGCCGAGCGGCTACGGCGATGACATTGAGGCCGATCTCATCTCTAGGAAGGAAAGCGATGGCGAAACGACGATTGATGTTAGCTGCTGGGATTGTATTGGGCACGCCAGTGCTGGGGGCATCGGCTGCCATCACTTTCCAACCGATGTTTAGCCAAACAGTGCTGGCCAGACTGGCTGGATGGGAGCGGAGCGCCCCGGCGGATATGATCTTGGCCCAGGCCTATCAGCGCCAGTCCCAGAGGGTGACCCTGCGATCCGATCAGCTGGTCCTACCCCACGAGCTGAAGATTACTGGCCCCACCGGGTTTGTCGGTCAGGTTGAGATCAATGGCGAGGTGGTCATGACCCTCAGCAGCGGTACGGCGGACTTGGACGTGGCCCCCTATCTCCTGGAGGCCACGAATCAGGTTTTGATTACCGGGCGCTACTCACCCATCTCTGGAACCGTCTCGGTTCAGTTCAATGCTCCCGATACCCGATTGAACTATCAGTCATCGGGGATGGGGCGAGTCGAATATCAGCTCACCCTGGAACTTCCCTAGGGCAGATCTGGGGGGGCGATCGCTTCTCCCATCGTGCCTTTTCTCCCTTGGAGAGAGGCTTACTCCTTCGGAGTGGCTTTGCCAACGCCAGCGACTCGGCTCAAGGAGCGGTGAGGGAAGCTGAAAGGAACATGCCCATAGGTCGATTTCTCCTGGACAATACCTAAGCGTCCGACTCTACGGTGACGGGGGATTCGGGTGCTGAGCTGGCCCCTTGAGCTGGCTCGGCATCCCCTGTTGGTGCGGCCGGACCCGGCGGCGGCCAGAGCTGAGCGACCAGAAACAATGCCGCTCCAGCCACCATCCCCGGCAAAGCCTCGCAGGCTGACCCTGCCAGATGCAGCCCCAGCCGCCAGGTCAGGGCGGTAGCGACTCCCGTGAGCATCATTGCCATGGCCACCGGAGTACGCACCGATTTACGGAAAGCCCGCACCACCATCAACGGCCCCAATCCTGCCGCCAAGGTGGACCAGGCGATCGTGGCCAGCACGAACACGTTGTCATCCCCCACCAGGGCAATGACCAGAATCAGCAGTGCCATCACCAGGGTGCCCGCTTTGGCCATCCAGTAGGACTGGCCTGTCCCGGGCAGCAGATCCTGGGTGAGGGTGGCCGAACAGGTCAAAATCTGAGCGTCAGCGGTGGAAATCGTAGCCGCGAACAGGCCAGAGAGGACGATGCCTACCAGCAGTGCGGGCAGCAGATTTTCCGCCAGTTTCGGCAGGGCCAGCTCTACATCTCCCCCGGCCAGCATCAGATCCGGCAGCAGGACCCGGGCGGTGAGGCCGACCCCCAAGGCGGCGATCGCAAACACGCAGTACAGCGCCGCGTAGACATTGCGGGCGGTGGCTACATTTTTGCTAGAGTCGATCGCCATGATTCGGCTCATGATGTGGGGCTGCCCCACCACCCCAAACCCGGCCACTAGCCAGCTGAGAATAAACGGCACCACTCCGAAGCGCAGTCCCGATGGAGCCAGGCTGAGCAGAGCCGGATCGGCAGCCTTGAGCTGCTGCCAGAGACCGCTGAGCCCGCCGCTGTGGACCACGGCTACCCCCAGCAAGATCACCATCGACAGGATCATCAGGGCCGACTGGATCGATCCCACCCAGATCGACGCCCGTATGCCCCCGGCGAAGCAGTAAATCGTGACGATCACCGCCCCCAGAACGATACCTACAACGTAGTCCCAGCCGAAGATCACGCTCAGGGCCTTGCTTCCCGCCTGCAGCTGAGTAGCGGCGTAGATACCCAGAAAGGAGATCGTAATCAGGCCAGAGGTGAAGGTCAGCCATCGATTTGAGTCGTTATCCTGGCTTAAAAATGCCACCACCGTTGAGCTATCGATTTGTTCGGACACCCGGCGCAGGCGACGGTGGACCACAAACCAGGCGATGTAGTCGCCAACAATCCAGCCCAGCAGTACCCAGGCGGCGGCGATGCCGATGGTATAAGTAAAACCAATCAGGCCAATGAACATGAAGCCACTGTTGCCCGTGGCCACCGTAGACAGACCCGTTAGCCAGGGATTGGCCCCGCGACTGGCCAGTAAATAGTCATTGGTTGTGTTCGGCTGGCTCAGCCCTGAGTACAGGCCGACGCCGATGAATAAAAGCAAAAAAGCCGCAAAGCTCGCGGCCACAAACATTTGGTGCTGGATCAAATCAAACGGCCTAGGGTCCACTGACAGGGAGAGATAGCACTACAAGCGATCGCCCTTTGCTCCTCTCTATCCTTCAGCTTAGCGGGGGATGGGGAATGGCTATGGAGGCGATCGCAAAGTCCCAGCCTCCATCGGTAGCCCTAGAGGCTGCCCTGGCTGTCGGGGGCAATTTCGACCCCGCCCAGCTTCTTAACTCGCTGCTGCTCAGTAATCAAATCGTTGAAATCGTTGAGATCAACGCCCATCTCTTTACAGGCTTGGTGCAGCTCTGCCATGAAGGTGTCGGTATCTTTGCCATAGCCGCAGCGCTCCGCTGCGATCGCCAGCCCCTGGTTTGCATTGGGCTTGGCGCAGGCGACGAGTTCGGTGCCTTTGAGGGGACTAGTCATAGGGGGAAATGAATAACGGCAGTGGGAATTCAGATAGTTAGCTGTCAACCCGCGATCGCCCCCATTATGATGCGCAGGGTCGTAAAAAAGAGCGGCCATTCGGTAGAAGACGGCAGAAACCGCAGTAGCTCACTCACCGAAACCCCATATCCATAAAAGTCGTTAAAAGAAGCCATAGAGGCCAGGGAAAAGGCAGAGATTACCGAAACCTTAGACCACGCCTTGGCAGAGAGCGACTTTTCTGGAGGCTCTACTTGATTACCTGCTCGACTATCTGCCTGAAGAGATATCGTTGGGTGGTTTTCACAGAAGCGACCTAGATGCCTGAGGAAACCACGAGATACGGCATTAAACGAGCGGCGCAGGGGGGATATGGAGTTGGAAAAGTGGGCAAAAAACGGAGTTGGACTATTTAGTTGGATATTCAATTTAGTTGAGGCAATTTATCGGGTGTTCATGGGATAAGTATAGCTTATCTATCTGAGATCGTCATCCCCTTCCAAACGTTATCTACCCTAGGGTAGAGATTTTGCCGTGGTGGAGATTAAGTCTATTTGATTACCGCCGCCATCCGTTTGAGTCTTTTAAGCTGTCAAATAATCGGACTCCAAGACCTGCTCAGGAGTATAAGGACACCTGCTCGGAAATGCATCTAAAGGCATCTCCGTTTCGTCCGCGGCCTGAGCCCTGGCATTGGCATAGCAATCGTCAAATACTGCTTGCAGGTAGGGCAGCAGGCTAGGAGAGTCTTTCAAATCGTCATTGATGCGTCTGCGGTGTTCTCGAATGCTGCCTCGCCAGCTACCGCTACGCTGTTCTGGTTGATATTGCCATTTGAGCAGATGTAGCAAAACTATAATCAGATTGCTTTTGAGACTTTTCCGCTCCCGCCGTGACATGTCTTCAATTTCTTCGATTAAGTTGTCCCAATCGACAGAGGCAAAGTCTTTTGCCCGTAGTTGTTTTACAGTGGCGTCAATCCACTGTAGATAGTCGGTTTCGTATAGATTTTTCTGGCTAGCCTGCAGGTCAGTGGACATATTCTTTGCAGCTTCTACGCCGTCTAGGGGGTTTACCACATTTTACAGGCAGGTATTGTGTTAGCTAGCTGCACCATGAGCCCCTAACCCCTCTTGAAAAGTCAGGTTATGAACTGGGCCGATCGCGCTGGCCGTAGCGCCAGCCCATCACCAAGTAGCTGATTTCCTGACCCTTGCGAGGACATGTTATGACCTGTGACCATGGAAAAGCTTTAGCCTTAGCCAAAGCAGGGCAGTGGGATGCCGCCCACGATTTAGTGCAGCCCTATGGCGATCGCAACTCCTGCCTGATTCACGCCTACCTACATCGAGTCGAGGGCGACAATAGCAATGCTCGCTACTGGTACCGGAAAGCGGGAGAAACGATGCCAGACAATACCCTGGAGGAAGAATTACGGCGGTTATGGGGTGCGATCGAGAGAGCAGAACTCGAAGCCGCTGAACAGGAAGCTGAGGTGGGGGAAGTCACAGACTGGAGAATCCTTCGTTTTGAGCATGATCGGAACTGAAATCATTGCCTTTAAACAGCGATATTCCTTGAATTTTGAAATTTATGATCGCTGCTGCCAGGATTTAGGATCACGCCGACTGTGAAAGACCGCTGTTACGATGATTCGGCTCGACACGATACGGTAGTAAATTGCGTAGGGAAACCGCTTCACCACGGCTCGTCGCACATCTCGGTATACAACCGGACAAGCCTCGGGCATTAGGCAAACTCGGTTGAGCATTTCATCAATACAGTCTAAAAATTCATCGCCCAATCCTGGCTTTTGGCTTTCATACCAGCGTTAAGCTTCGTCTAACTCGTCACGAACGACCGGGCGAAATACCAGGGCATAATTCATTGGCCCTGAATAGAGGCTTTGACTTCATCCCAGCTCATGACGTTGCCTGGATTCGCTTCGGTATCGTCAATCCGCCGATCCAGCTCTTGTTTTTGGGCGTCGGTGAGATCGGGATAAGCCTGTTCAGCGGCGATACTATCCCAGATAGCCTGGACAATATGGATTCTCTCTTCAAGAGGAAGGGCGGCGATTTCTTGGAGCGTAGTGGAGACATCCATAGTGGCAAGCCGGGTAGGACGGTAGACAAATATGCTCTACCAAATATAGCGAATGAGCCTAACTCCTCCCTTCATTTCAAGAGGCGGCCTGGTAGGGATGAATCTGGGCCAAAGCTTCGGCCCCCACTTGCTGGGCGTGGTAGAGATCCCATCTCAGCTGCAGGGTCATCCAGAAATCGGCGGACATGCCAAAAAACTTGGCCAGGCGCAGGGCCAAACCGGGGGTGATGTTTTGCTGTTCGCTGATAACCGCATCAATCTCGGATCGAGAGAGCTTTTGGGATGAATGAACCATTTGCTTCTCAAGAGGGGTTTGGTGGTAACAGTGGGGCCAATTTCTCCAAGAAATCTGGAATGTCTCTCTGGACTGTCTCCCAGACAATGTCTAGATCAACCTGATCATATTGGTGAGTGACTTTGTCCCGCAGTCCCGCTATGGCTTTCCACTCGATTTCCAAATGTCGCTGCCGGAATTCCATCGAAAGCCGTTTCACAGCCTCTCCTAAAACGGTCAGCTGATACAGAATCGCCGACTGGGTACGCAGGTCAGAGTTGAAGTGATGGCGATCAATACCTTGCATGAGGTCTTGTATGTTCTGCGCAAATCTGGCTGCATCTAGCAGAGCCGCTTCATCACGTGGCATAAATTACCTGAGCCGTATCGAGAATCGCTTGGCGTCGAATCCAGTTATGGCTTTGCTCGATGGATTTTTTGGTGATGAGGTCGACTTTGCGGCACAGGAGGTTTTCTAGCTGCTGCTCCATTTTGACCAGATCTAGCAGGCTCCGATGGCTGTTGGGGGCAAACGTAACCAAGAAGTCAATGTCGCTTTCTGGGCCAAAGTCATCTCGCAAGATCGAGCCAAACAGGGCCAGCTCGGTTACTTCCCAGCTCTCGCAAAAATCTACTAGTTGCTCATAAGGCAATGGGAAAGCGGTGGCTAGCTTCTGGATGGTTGCGGCCATAAGGGGCTAGGAATGACAGGTGAGTTCAGTGTAGTTCTCATTGTGTGGATCGGGGTTTCTCCCTTCGGGAGACGTAAACGAACGGCTTCGCTCGCCCCTCGATTATCCATTTGTTAATTTGTGAATGCGTGAGTCGGGGTTCGACTTCGCTCACCCCTCGGCTGCCCGTTGGCTGAGCGGAGCCGTTTCGCAGAGCGACATGAAACACGGAGTGTCTCCCGCAAGGGAGAAAGCCAACCTCCCCATAAAAAACAACACCTCCGCCGCGTCGGCGTAATCGAGGGCGGGGTCGTCGGCCAGGGCTGGATCGCGGGAGCCGTTGAGGATGGCCACCATCGCCTGGATGAGCTGCTTTTGGGAGTCGGGTACTTCTGGATTGTCGGTCAGCTTGGCAAACAGCGACTGGGCTTCATCCACCTGCTGCTGAGTCAGCAGTCCCAGAACGTGATCGACCAGCTTGCCGCCGCCAAACTGCGCATAGCCCCCCTGCTGCCGGTAGGCCAGGTAGGTATCGCGGGCCTGCTGCCACGCCGCCCGCGCTGCTGCGGGGTTGCCAGTGGTAGTTTCGATTTTGTGCAGGATGGCGAAGGATTTGTAGATTGCTACAGCAGCGCCAAACGGTTCGTAGCATTCAATCGCCCGCTGAATCTCTCCCCGCGCTTCGTCGTACCGCTGGAGCCTGCGCAGAGTACCGGCATTGTTGTTGCGGGCAACGCCTTCGTAGCGCAGGTCTCCTAGCTCTACACAAATATCCGCCGCCTGCTGATAAAAGGTCATGGCCTCTTCCGGTCGATTCAATTTGGCGTCGTAGAGGTTCCCTAGCTCAATTAAAGTCTTCGACTGCCCCGCTAGATCGCCCCGCTGGGTGCTAATCGCCAGGGACTGACGGTAGGCCGCCTCCGCCGCGTCGTAGTTGCCCGCCTTCTGATACACCACGCCGAGCTGGTGCCAAGCAGTGGCAGCCATTGCAGGTTCGTTTTGCTGTTCAAACAGGGTGCGGGCAGCTTCGTGACCGGAGATCGCCTCCTCATAACGCCCCTGCAACATCCGAACCGTAGCCAGCTGCCCCTTCCCAGCCGCCACGTTTCGGAAAGACTCTAGCTTTTCACCATGCCTGATGAATTCCTCACACTTCGCCACCGCCTCATCCAGCCGCCCCAGCGCTTGCAGGCAACCGGCCTGATCGGTCAAAGCGACAGCGGCCATACGTTCTCCCCGCTGCCCCATGGCCTCGAACAGTTGCTGGGCCGTTGCCAATAGCTCCAGCGCCGGAGCTGCCTGTCCGCCTTTTTCCAATACTCGACCGAGCATAAAATGGGCGATCGCCAAATCATAATCCGCGCACCGATAAGCCGTTACCCCCACCCCCTGGGCCTTCTCCAGCAAAGCTCTCGCCTGTTCATAGGCTGTCTGAAGCTGCCCCTGGCTCAGTAGCCGCTCAATCTGCAAGCGCTGGTTTTCAAACTGGGCCTTGCCCCACTCCGGCATCGCCGCCGCCGCCTGCTCCCGCAGGGCCACCGCCCGCGCCAGGGCCTGGGGCCGGTTCAGGGTGGCCAGCAAATGCTCAACGCATCGGGCAGTTTGGCTCACCCGTTCGGTGCTGTCTGCCCCTAGCCGCTGCCCCAGCCAGTCGAGCAGGGCCATCAGGT
>PYEQ01000136.1 GCA_003017785.1 filamentous cyanobacterium CCP5
GACGTGGTTCGCTCAGTGACGGGATGGGACTTCATTACTAATGCTGTATTAAGTGCATCCTTAAATTGAATTGGTATTAAGCTTCTACCATCAAAAAAATTTAAATTCAAAAAAGTTGTCAGGCTTCTGTTGATCACACTTCAGGGCCGCCTACCGTATCTTTCATTTACCTCAATTCGCCTGTAGGGGCTTTTTTCATGAAAGTATTGAATGTTGGCAAGGCTTTGGCTGTTGCTGCAATAATTGGATCTTCATTATCTGTAGATGCACAAGCCGCAAGTCTCGTGGGCGTTGATTTTAATTCGAGCGGATTCCCCCCTTTTATCCCTGCGAGCCAGACGTACAGTGGTGCCGCTGTTCTGGGCGCGCCCGGCGATATCTGGAACGGTGTGGCAGGAGGTTTTTCTGGTTCTCCAGCGGTTTCGAACCTACCTCTGGTCGATTCGACGGGCACGGCAACCAGCCTCACCCTCACTCTTCCGGCCCTGGGGTATTTCGATGCTGGAACCGCAACCACCCAACCACTTTATTCTGGCCCTGAAAGTGCTTTGCTGCGTGATTATGTGTTCACGGACAACGCTGATCCAAAAACCATCGACATTTTCGGCCTGACCGCGAGCGCGAATTATCGACTCATTCTTTACTCCAGTACCAACGAAGCAGGCAGAAAGACAGACTTTACCGTGAACGGAGTTACAAAGTCGGTTTCTCCGGTGGCGACGTCCAGTTTGAGTGCAGGCGTCAACTATGCAGACTTCACATCGGCTGCCGATGCTTCCGGCAAACTCTCGTTCAGCTTCTCAGGGAATGGTAGTGAAGGAAGCCTGAATGGCTTCCAGATTCAATCTGTCAATCAGCCTACAGCTGTTCCAACGCCGGCTTTACTTCCTGGTCTAGTGGGTTTGGGTGTAGCAGCTTTCCGTAAGCGCAAATCAGAAGCATCTGCGGAGGATGGTGAGGCTTGATTCGGGTTAATAACCTGGTTAAAGCTTGAGTTGAATCTAGATTCAGGTGAATTCCTGGATCGATGAAAGTCAACTCCGATTTTGGTTTTACAAAATTTGAGGGTTTTAGGTTGAGTTGGCTAAGGAGTTCCAACAACTCCTTAGCCGTTTACTTCATCCGCTTCAGTGATCGCCAGCTAACCCTTGCGTGCACCGGACGGACGAGTGAAATCCTAGCTTCGTTTCAATGTAATCTGCCGTCGGTGACGCTTATCGTTAAACGCCCCGACTCCGTAGCCAAATCCTCTCAACTCATACTTGCCCCATTGGTAGCTGGTTAAGTACCGATGAGCAGCACGGCATGGACCACTAAATGAGCCACGATCGCCGCCTCTAACCCGTATCGCCAGTAGAGATAGCCCGCCACCACCGCAAACAGCGAATTCTGAAGCAAAATATAGCTCACCAATAGCGGTGTCAAAGGCAGCCCCAGAGCGACCAAATAGGGCAGATGCGCCACGGCAAACAAACCTGCGGATAGCGCGATCGCCACCACCACCCAACCCACCGCAGGCTGACCCCGTCGCCCCTGACCAAACCGCCACCCCAACCACAGCAGCAACGTCATCAACCCCCAGCGCATCAAAAGCTCCTCCGTGATGCCGCCATAGAGAAAGCGCACGATCGCCGGGGTCGGCTCGGCAGACCGATACGCCGCAGGTAACCACCCCTGGGAGAGCGCCACGATGACCTGCAAGGCGATACCACTCAGCAACCCGCCGATAATTCCCGGCAAGAGTTGGGGCGCGATGGCCTTGCGCGGCGATCGCCCCTGCACCCAAGCTGCCGCCACCGGAGCCGCCAGCCCCACCCGATGGGCCAGTTGCACCCCCAGCAGCACCGCCACCGACAGCAAAATCGTGGGCTGAACGAGCATCAGACCTTTCACCACAGCCGTAGAAACCGGAACGTCCCCAGGCAAGGGTAGCGACAGCAGCGACAGCACACCGGGGATGCCCAATAGCCACAGCAACCCCCATAATCTGACTTTCAAGGACCGCGATTGATGCTCAGCCACAGTTGCCTCCGGCCTCATTCGGACTCAAAACATAACTCCATCATCGCTGGCGGTCAAAAAAGGAGCTTCCTCCAGATGGATGCGGCTGGGATGCCAACCGCCTCACCCAACTGGATCAGCAATCTGAGGGAAGTGGGGCTCCCCAGGGCGCGCTTAGGATGCAGAAGGGATAGAGATTCCCCGATCGCTGGGCCGCTTCATGGCCCACAGGAAGTCAGAATGTTAACCCCCTTACTAGATCAATCCTTTCGCCCCGTCGAGGCATTAGCACCGCTGGGGGCGATCGCGCTCACCCCCCGCTGGCTCACCCTGGTAGGAACGTTGCTGCTCACCAGCTGCACCACCCCCCTCTCGCCACCGGATGAACAGGGATTACGACAGGATTTAGAAGCCTTTTGTCGCGGCCAAAATCGTCCCGTAGAAAGCTTTGAGCGGGTAGGCGATCGCGACTGGCAGCGAGGCACCGTTGAGCTCTACGCAGGCGTTTGTGGCGCGGGTTCCACCAGCTCACCGCTGTTTGTGGAAATACCCAGCGGTCAAAGCGATCGCTGCATCGCTACCCGATATTCCCCCTCGGAGTAGCGATGCATCATCCCAAAACTGTTCATAAACGTCTACTCCAGACGACTCTGCCTTGACCCCGCCCGCTACATATTCAGCAACGACAGGAGCCAGTGATCGTAGTAGCGCCCCCCTTGGTAGAAGTAGTCTCGCAACAGTCCTTCTTTTTGAAAGTTCAGCTTTTCAAGCAGCTTCAGGGAAGCGCTATTTTCGGTGTACACGAGCGCCTCTACCCGATGCAGGCCCACCTGCTCAAAGCCGTGTTAGAGCATCGCCTTCAGGGCTTCACCCATGTAGCCCTGCCCCCAGGCCGCAGGGGCGAGATCATAGCCAATTTCGGCGCGGCGGTTGCGGGCATCCCATTTGTGGAAGCCGCAGGTGCCGATGGGTTTGCCCTGGTCTTTGGTCACCAGCACCCAGCGCGTATAGGTGTCGTTTTTCGGCTGCACGAAGAAATCTACAATGGCTCGGGCCTGTTCTAAAGTGGCGATCGGGTCTTCATCCAGCAGGTATTGATTGACCTGGGGATCTGAGAAATGGCGACAGATAAACGGAGCATCGTCAGCGTCCAGGGATCTGAGCCATAGCCGCGGCGTCTCCAGCGGTGAAAATAGGGGAGTTTCCATAGAGCTTGGTGGGGTTGAGATGTTTAGCTATCGGGTCAATGATCATCTGGAGTTGCGGCTGTTGCAGCTTGCCGATACAGATGAATTGTTTGCGTTGACGGATACCCATCGCGCCTATTTGCGGGTGTGGATGCCCTGGCTCGACGCAGCGCAGTCTCCAGCGGATACCCGCAGTTTTATTCAATCGACCCTGCAACAGTTGGCGGACAATAATGGTCCCGTTACCGCCATTTGCGATCGCGGGAAAATCGCCGGGATCATTGGCTTTAACCGCATTGACCACGCTAACCGGATTGGCACGATCGGCTACTGGCTCGCCGAACCCTACACAGGGCAGGGGCTAATGACCGCTTCCTGCCGCGCTTTGGTCAACTACGGCTTTCAAAACCTGGGGCTAAACCGGATAGTGATTGCCGCGGCGACGGAAAATCATCGCAGTCGAGCGATTCCAGAGCGGCTGGGCTTTGTCCACGAGGGCACGATGCGGGATGGGGAATGGCTCTATGACCACTATGTCGATTTAGAGGTCTACGGCTGCCTGCGGCGAGACTGGCAGGCTTAGCTAAACGCTGCCCTCCTTTTCGACCACTAATATTCGGGCTTCCCCAACGGGATGGGCGACATGCTCAGTCCCGACGGAGGCATAGGCAATATCCCCCGGTTTGAGCCGCACCACCTGCACTGCGCCCGCTTCCTTGTAGTGCATATCCACTTCGCCATCCAGCACCACAAATACCTCTTCCCCGTCGTTGATGTGCCACTGGTAGGGCTGATCCGTCCAGTGGAGGCGGGTGGTAATGCCGTTCATGGTGGCGATCGCGATCGCGCCCCAGGGGCGATCGGCGGTGAAATCCTTGGATTTGATAATGTCCATGCTGGATTAAATCAGTGATTAGAAATGAGGCATCTGGTATGGGTTACGCGGTCAAAATGGCAGGTTTACCGATTCCAGCAGGGTTGATAAAAACCGGATGACCCGCTGTCCCCAGAACACCGCCAGACCGCCCCAAAGCAGGGGAATGAAGATTGCGATCGCCAGCTTACCAGCCCCAACCGCCGTCCAGCCGCCACCGCTCATGTCCACCGACAAAGACAGGTAGGCAACAATTGGCACCCCGCTGAGAACGACGCCGATCAAAAACCGCTGGGTAGGATTGGCGAAGGAATATTCTGTTGTTTCTGTCGATTCAGGAGATTGTTTAGAGGGCATCAGTTTTCTCCAAAGAGAACGGCTAACTGCAACCGGCTTCTAGCCTATGCAGCACAAGCATAGGTTTGCTTCCCACATTCAGGTTCATCCAGTTGGGTGAGGGCAGTTTCCTCCGATTCGGCACCCGCTTGCAGGTAATGGTAATCCGGGGCAGCGCCCTATTCTCAGGGTATCGAGCTCCCTAACAGTAATGAAGACCCTCTCTAACCCCCTCGTTATTTCCTGTAAGCCGCCCCTGGCAGCTTTGGCGTACTGGCTGCTGCTCGCGGAAGTGGCCCTGTTTGCACTGATCGCCGGCAGTTCAGGATTCGCCGTTGCCTGGTTTGTCGTCAATGATGCGGCCACGCTACCGGTCTATCCCAAATCAATGATCGCACCGACTGTACCCGCTACTGAAGCCGAACCAGCCGCGATTCCCTGCCTTGCCGAGAGCTTCATCGAAGCGACGGACAGCCGCACCTGCATCAGTATCAACTGACGCTTCTTACCCCAACGGTGATGTCATAATTCCACAAAAACCCCTTCGACTCGCCCTTTCAGTTGCGTTAGCTACCCTGGTTGCTAGCGGCTGCGCTTTGCCTTTTAGACCTGAGGCCACAGAACCCGACCCGGCTTTGTATCGGTTGCGGGCAATTTCCGTTGAGCCAAATGAAGATGACTGTTTGCCCCGGTTTTGCATTACAGCTTTGTCATGCGATTGCTCATATTCTGGACGAGGCCAATCGACAAAATTATTGAATTCTCAGATAGTTTAAGTAAATACTAACGGTGAAAGCCAGCGGCGGCAGAAAACCTATGCAGCTCAGCCAGAGAATTTAGACCGTCCGCTGCGATGAGGTGTTAGACCGTTTACGGCGACTTGGGCTTAACCTCGAACTCGATTTTGGAACGGTAGAAACATACGTCAAATTCCATAAAAAAGTTGGTTTGTCCCAGAATTAGCGGCGCATTCGGGCTTTTAGTCCAGGCAAAGGCCAATTGAACTGGAGCGATATCTCCAACTTGAACCATCGCCGAGAATGGTGTACCTGGTTGATTACCCAAATTTCCTGCCAGTTGAATAACTGCTCTGCTGTCGTCCCAAGTAGCCCCAAGCTGTAGACCCAGTTCATAGGGCATAACGTTGACCGTTGCGCCACTGTCAACTAAGCCAAGGGCTTCAACTGTGCGCCCCTCGCGACGAAGAATGAGCGGTACCCGTGGAAGACTATCGAACTCATTTTGGGAGGGATCGGTAGTGGAGTAGCGGAAGCGCATGACATTAAGCCTGATCCGCTGACTCTAAAGCTTGCATTAACGTAGCGCCAGCCCCAAAGCTGTTATATGGGGTCGGTAAATCATAGGTTTTGAAGGGTTCTAAGGGCGAGATATCCTCTGCTGCTTCTAGATCCTCTGCCAAAATCCGAATAAGCTTCAGCTTCTCGATGATGGAGAGTTGGCGAACAGATGGTAGAACTTCAGACAAAGTCATACAGATTTCCACGCTTCAAAGACTTATGTTTTAAGTTTAGTGGTAAACAAGCTGAATTATCCAGTTCTATAGTTTCTACTGCCCCAAGCCGCTTTGGGTAAACTGCCTCACGTAAACCAAAAAATATTGCAAGCCACTAATAAGTGACCAAGTTTTATTGCAACATTTTTAGCAGTGATTGTAATTGTAAGGGCGCATCATCAGTCATTATTTAACTTCCATAACGCCGCCATAGTAATGCTTCAACTAATATGGCTTTTTTCTTTTCACCTAAATTACTTCCGCATATGCTGTAAAGTCTTCAGGCAATCAAAAAACAAGAACTAGTTTTGTCTGAGGCCGGGTATGGATAAGAGGTTGCGGTCTAACTCTTATTAGAGGGAAAGTTTCCACATAAGATCCCCATGGGGGTAAGTAGGCTGAAATATTTCCGTCTAAGATTCTGTTTTGGGTAGATACAGCGTTTCCCTAGCTGGTGAGGTACAGATTTAGATCTGGAATTGCCATAGGACAGCTGCTTTGGCGATCAAGCTGTACCTCACGAGAGCGAGAAAGGCTGTAGGTGGAATTAAGTCCACCTAAGATCCCTATACGGGTAAATAGGCGGAACGATTCAGTATAATCATCCCTCCGAGATTAAGCTAAACCTGTAGAGAGGATATTTATCACCTCTCTACAGACGTTTTACCAGTGCAAGCAGAACCTCATCCTAAGCAGCACTCGAACAGACCCAAGGTGCTTTTGGGAGCAGGCCCGTATTTCACCCTTGATGTCAATGGCGATGGTCCTGAGGGATCGGTCTAGCCCTCCAGGGGCGACTACGTCAACGACTATCGCGCCTCAACAGACTAAACACCTCTCCCTGCTCAGGCGTAATCAGCATCCCCGAGTCAGGAATCGTGATCACCTGGCTCCACGTCGCCTGCTCCGCATACTGGAGCTTGTGCAACGCGTGAATGACAGACCGTACTCCTTCCGGGGAGCCAATCACCAGATGTAGCAACCGCTCCCGCTCCGGCTGGGTCTTGGGGCTTGTCAGCAACAACGGACTGGTCGCCTCACCCGCTCGGGCAGACGACGCCAAAAATGGCAGACACAACATATTCGGGTTCCTTTCCTTATGTAACGACGGGGAAGAAACCCAAAATTTGGCCGCCCCAGACGTGGTGCAGTTCGGGACGGCCTGACATAATAGCCAAAGCCTCCGAGACAGCTGTAACCTGTCGACGAGGTTAGCCGCTGGTGGGTGCTACCAACACCTGCCAGTGGCGTCTGACCAAATTTTGGGAAACCAAGCTGCACGCTCACAGCTCTAATTCAGAAATCTACCCTATCCAGCCCCCCGAAACAAGTCAAAATTGCTACAGAGCCGTTGGCCCTTTGGGCCGGTCTTTAGACCATCGGCGTTGTGAAGCTTAACTGTGCAAGGCCTCTTGTAGGTCAGTCCGTTCCCTAGCCCCTTTGGGGCGGCAAAGCCAACGACTACGGTCAGGGAGCGGTTCGTTGGCTAAGTAGTTCGCTGGCTTCGACTCCGCTCAGCCAGCGAAGCACGACAGCTTCGGTGTGTGACGATGCAACCTTCCTGTCAGCCCTTGCACCTTTAGTGCGATGGCCCTCTGGGCCGGTCTAGCCCCTCTGGGGCGGCTAAGCCAACGACCATCGCTCAACACGTTGATGTCATGGCTCAACACGTCGATGTCATTGCTCAATAGGTCGATGTCATCGCTCAACAGAAGCGATCGCGCCATGACAACATCGTTGCAGCCGCGCAACAGATTCCTGCATCTATGGAATCCTTTCCTGTCATAGAGCAACATCGTGCGTTTACCCATCACACGTTGATCTACTCAATACACACCGTCGCTGTCATTGTTGACACTCAATGTTACTGAACCGAAAATCGTCCTGTCCGACGAACCGACCGCTTCCCTCGACAGCCATTCCGGGCGAGATGGGGTGAACCTGATTCAGCAGTTGGCCCACCAGCCGCCCTGCACCGTGTTACTCGTCACCCACGACCCCCGCATTCTCGACATTGCTAAACGCAACTTGCATATTGAGGATGGTCGGTTGTGCGATCGCGCCCCTGTTCAACAGACCGCCTGAAAAATATTTTCGCAGCTCAAAGCGATCGCCCCCCAGGGAGAAACCCTCTGGGTCGGCGGCAACACCGTACTGCAGTAGCCGTTTTGGTAACGAGCCCGGCGATCGCCTTTGGGGTTGCTAAGTTGAAGCTGTTTCGACCTGAATGTCCGTTATGATTACCCGCCTCACCCTCTCGCTACTAGGGACTGCTCTACTCCTTTCCTGCTCAGTGCCCTCCAAATCAGCATCCCCTGCAGCCATTACCATTCAAGCCTAATCAAGATGTTTCAACCCACCTTATCGATCGCCTTTACCATCAGCGCCGGACTGGCCGTTTCGGTAATCCATACCGCCGCCAGCAGCCTGGATGCGACTCCGTGGTCTATTGTCCAGGGCGAAACCGCAGCCGCAGTCGCGGTGGCTGAGGCCGCTGCCACAGATTGGCAGCTACAAACAGTGATTCCGAGCGATCGCGCCCCGGTCAGCTTTGATCACTCTGGGCAGCGTTTACTCACCGTCAGCCCCGACATGCTGCGGGTTTGGGACACGCAAGCCGGAGAGGCGATCGCCGAAATCGTCACCGACGGTGATACCCGTGTCCTCGACGCGGCCCTCAGTCCAGACGGTATCCGCGTAGCGGCGATCGTCAAAATGACAGCCACCGGGGCACTCCAGCTACAACTCTGGAACGCCGAAACGGGAGCCATTGTCCATCAACCGCTGGGAACGCCGAGGCATCCCGGACCAGCGACCCACTCGGGCGAATCACCGCTCAATCAGTTGACGTTCGCTCCGGATGGCGATGTGCTAACCCAGGTTGGGCTAGCATTCGATGCTGAGGGTAATCCCGTGGAAGTCAGCCTACGGCACCACGATGGCACAACGGCAGCAGTCACGCACTCTCTGGCGACACCGCCTGACGCGGCAGCAAGACAGTTTGCCTTCAGCCCCGATGGCCCGTGGCTAGCCGGCGTGAGTGTGATTCGCACCGGACAGGTATCAGCAGTGCGCCAGGTCGTTGATGTCTGGCAATGGACTGACGGGACTCATCAGCGGCGGCTAGAGCCGTTGGAGGATAGCCGTTGGAGTCTAGTCGACATGGTGTTCAATCCGGCAGGCCATCTCCAAGTCCTGAGTCAGTGGCTTTACGATGTGCAACTCGATACTTGGAATGTGACCAGTGGAGAACGACTAGAGCATCTGACCCACATTCCTGACATTGATCGCCAGGACCGTTTCGGACGGTTAAGTCCCGATGGCAGTTACTACTTTGTCCGCAGCGATGTGGCAGGCACTCGCCTGATCAACCTCGATACTCAAACGGTGCAAGACCTCCCCGTTTATGCAGAAACAGCCGTGTTTGACCCACAAGGAAAGGTACTGGCGATCGCCACTCAAGCTGATATTCGCATCTATACTTTTGAGCGATCTATACACTTTTGACCTACGCTAAAAAAACGGATTTCTTATTGAGATCTTTCTCCCCTGATGGCTACTTGATACACACATCTCGGCCCTCACCC
>PYEQ01000137.1 GCA_003017785.1 filamentous cyanobacterium CCP5
AGATGTGTATAAGAGACAGAACCAGCACTCCCCCTGGGAGCCGAACCGGACGACGGGGAGAATCGGCTTCGGCATCAAAGGCCTTTGCCTGGTCGGTCATGGCAGAAGAATCGATTGCAGAGCGATCGCGAGAGGCCGTCAAGGCTTTACTCCAGAAAGTTACGAAATGTTTACACCCTCCCATTATGGCCTACGGGAATAGTCATGGGATCACAGACGAATTGGACGGATAGTGGGTTTCCCAGCCTTTACGCAGACTTCACCCAATGACGGGAATCACACGCAGGCGGCAGTGATTTTGTTCTAATAAAAACGTGAGAAAAACGTGGGATGGGTCGGTGACTTTTCATAGATTCGTACCGCCGCCCCCTAGAGTTACTGGGTATACTGCGGATTGCGATTCTCAGAATGGCCTGCCCTACCAGTTTGGAATAGGTAATTCCTCAGACCGAAGCCCTCTGCATTTCATTACCAAAGCTTCAAACAATCAGCGTGGGTCATTTACAACCCTGTTTCCAGACGTCAATGCTCAGAGTCGATAGGTGCTTCCATGTTTAATGCCACTGAAATTCTGATTGCCGATTTCGTGGAGAAGCTGCGGGCGGGCTATCACCGCACCTATGGCGGCCTCAACCCCGACTACGAAGACATTATTGCCTGGGCGGGCAGCATGGCTTTGGAAAACATCGCCAACAGCGACGCCCTTTACCACAACGTTGAGCACACGATTCTGGTGGCCCTGGTGGGGCAGGAAATTCTGCGGGGTAAGCACATTCGCGAGGGGGGCGTTAACTGCGAAGACTGGCTGCACTTCATTATTTCTCTGGTGTGCCACGACATTGGCTATGTGAAAGGGGTCTGCCGCAGCGATCGCGATCGCGAACACCTCTACGCTACCGGCCAGGGAGACCACATGGTGCAGCTCAAGCCAGGGGCCACCGATGCTGCCCTCACCCCTTACCACGTAGATCGGGGCAAGATGTTCATCGAAGAGCGTTTTGGTAGCAACCGGCTGATTGATGCTGAGGTGATTAAGCTCAACATCGAACTCACCCGCTTTCCGGTGCCGAAGGAAGAAGACCACCAGGACACCCGCTATTTTCCAGGACTGGTGCGGGCTGCCGACCTGATCGGCCAGCTCAGCGATCCTCGCTATCTCAAGAAAATTAGCGCCCTGTTCTACGAGTTTGAAGAAACCGGCCAGAATAAGCACCTCAACTACAGCCACCCCGGCGATTTGCGGGTGAACTATCCCAAGTTCTACTGGAACGTGGTCCACCCTTACATTCAAGACGGGCTGCGATACTTGTCGCTAACCCAGGAAGGGAAGCAAATTATTGCTAATCTTTACTCAAATGTATTCATGGTGGAGAACGAGCGCAGCGTCGTGCCCACCTAAAGCCCTTGAGGGACTGGGAAAGGCGATATGAACTGGTGGCAAAAGTTTAGGCGCAACCGACTGGCCCAGCTGGGGGCGCTGCTGCTGGTGATTTTTTATCTGATCGCCATTGGGGCTAACTTTGTGGCTCCCTACGACCCCTACTATTCTCAGCCGGATGGCTCTTTGCTGCCCCCGACGGAGGTTTACTGGCGTCACCAGCAGACCGGGGAGTTCATTGGCCCCCACGTTTACCCCACCCAGCAGGGGCCGATGGACCTGGAAACCGGCGATCGCGAATTGATTGTGGACTTTAGCCAGCCCTCTCCTATTCGTCTATTTGTGCAGGGGCCGGATACTGGCTTTGACCTGTTTGGCACCACCGGCCCTGGCCGCTGGAATATTCTGGGCACTGATGAGCAGGCCCGCGACCAGTTCAGTCGGCTGGTGCATGGCAGCCGCATCAGCCTCAGCGTCGGACTGGTGGGGATCGCGATCGCCTTTCCCATCGGCATGGTAGTAGGCGGCATGGCCGGCTATTTTGGCGGAGCCGTGGATGCGATTTTGATGCGGTTCGTCGAAGTGTTGATGACCATTCCCAGTATTTATTTGCTGGTGGCCCTGGCAGCGGTGCTGCCCGCCGGCATCTCCAGCGCCCAGCGGTTTTTGCTGATTATTTTGATTACCTCTTTTGTCGGCTGGGCTGGACTGGCCCGGGTGATTCGCGGTCAGGTGCTGTCGATTAAGGAGCGCGAATTTGTCCAGGCCACCCAGGTAATGGGGGGGCGATCGCTCTACATTGTGGTGCGCCACATTCTCCCCCAAACCGCTACCTACGGCATCATCGCGGCTACCCTGGCGATTCCCGGCTTTATTCTGGCGGAGGCGGTGCTGAGCCTGATTGGCCTCGGCATTCAGCAGCCTGACCCCTCCTGGGGGAACATGCTCTCGGCGGCCACCAACGCCTCGATTTTGGTGCTCCAGCCCTGGCTGGTGTGGCCCCCGGCGATTTTGATTGTGGCAACATCCCTGGCCTTTAACCTGCTGGGAGATGGTCTCCGAGATGCCCTTGACCCTAGAACCCTCAAGCAGTAGGCCCGTCGCTCCCTGGGGCAGCCATAGATTTGCCTGCCGACAGCTTCGCCATACACTACTGAAGTCCCTCCCCAGGAGCCATGATGACATCCCTCTGGAGCCTGCGAGACTATGTGTTTGCGGCCTTTATGACTATTGGCATGGTCGCTTCAATTTTCGTGGTTGGGCCCCTGGCCCCCACGTTTTTTGAGCTGGTGGTGTGGGCTCCCCTTGGCGGGATTTTCCTTACCCTGGGCATGGCCCGGCTCCAGCGGCGCGGCAGCATTGCCCTGATAATTTTGCCCCTGGCGGTTTTGCTGGTGGCCATTTCCCCGGTGCTGACGGTGTACTTGGGGCTGACGACCCTGCTGACCGAAGCCGTCGTGTTTTTTCGCGGTAACTACCGGGTCAAAGCCAATCGCCTGCTGGGCAACGTGGTGTTTTTTGTCAGTGCCGTGGTGATCGGCTTTGTCAGTGCGGCGCTAATGCTGGGCGATCGCTTTGCCCAGTTCCTCACCCAGCCCTGGCTGCTCGGGGGAATGGCGATCGCGGTCGGGCTCACTGGCGCCCTGGGCTGGTGGCTGGGGGAACGGATTGTGCTGCAGCTGCGGCGGGCGGGCAAGTTAGACGCCGATGCCTAAGGTCTCCCTGTAAGTCCTACTGCTCGATACCCATGGCTTTAGCCGCCAACCCTCGATCTGCTCTACTCACAGGGGTGAATCCATTTCTGAAAATCGGCCTGAGTTTTGGCCTGATTGCCCTCGCCCTGGCCCTGAAAGACCTGAGCGCCATGGGGGTACTGGTTGCAGGGCTGCTGTTGCTGCTAGCCCAGCTGCCGATGCGCCCGTTAATCTGGCTGTACTGCCTGGTAAGCCTAGGAATTTTCGTGGTTACCTCCGCCTGGCTCCTGGGGAGCTGGTCCGAGGCAGCCTTAGCGGGGCTGCGGCTGCTGGCGATTTTTCTGCCTGGCCCGGTTTTGGCCCTGTCCACCCCGCCCACGGATCTGCTGCGATCGCTCCAGAAGGCCCCTTTGCCCGGCTTTTTAGCCCTCAGTCTGATGCCGCTGTGGCGGTTTTTCCCCCTGATGCTGCAGGAACTGGAGCGGATCTGGGAAGCCAACCGGCTGCGGGGCATCGATCTGAGGCGACGGCCGGGGCAGTGGTTTTCGGGCCTGCTCGTGCCCCTGGTGTTTCAAATGGTAGTTTACGCAGACGAGGTCACCGTTGGTCTGCAAACCCGGGGCTATGACCCCGATGCCCCCCGCAGCTGTAGCCGACCGGTCGGCTGGCGGCCCCTAGACTCGCTGTTTTGTCTGATAATCGGGGTGTGGATTGGGTCGGTTATCTACCTTGAGTGGTTTACATAGAAACGAAAATTCACCCCCATCCCATGGCTACGCCGCCCCTGCTAGAAGCTGATGATCTGACCTTTACCTATGCCGGTCAGGACCGACCGACCCTGGAGCACATTGACCTCACAGTTCAGGCGGGGGAACTGGTGGTGCTGGCGGGGGCAACCGGTAGCGGCAAAAGCACCCTGCTCAACTGCCTCACCGGCGTTGCCCCGGAGCACACCGGCGGTCGGCTGACGGGGAATCTGCGCTATCGGGGGCAGTGTATCGCCAGCTGGACCATTCGGCAGCGATCGCGGGCCATGGGGATGATGCTGCAGAATGTGGAGACCCAGCTGTTTACCGACCGGGTTTCGGAAGAGCTGATCTTTGGCCTGGAAAACTGGAACCTGCCCCCTGGCGATATTCAGGATCGGACCCAAACCGCCCTCTGCGAATTTGACCTGGCCTCCCACCGGGACCGGGCTATTCATCAGCTGTCGGCGGGGCAAAAACAGCGCTTGCTGCTGGCCTGCCTCTCGACCCACCAGCCCAGCCTGCTGCTGCTAGATGAGCCCTTTCGATTTCTCGATCAGGCCGGGGTGCACCAGCTATTAGATCTAATCCAACGACGCACCCGCCAGGGCCAGGGGGTGCTGGTGATTGAGCATCGGCTAGAACTCCTGAAACCAGTGTGCGATCGCGCCTACCGGTTAGCGTCCGGTCGACTGTTTCCCTGGGATTTGGGCGCAGCTCCATCTCCCAGGCCTCTGGATGCCGCCCCTAAGCCACCGCCCAAGGCCAGCGGCCCGATCCGGTTGCAAACCGAAAACCTGAGCTGGGGAGGTTATCCCGCCTTTTTGCAGCCACGGGGAGTGGCGATTGGCTAGAACAAGGTTTAGTCCCACAGGGGCCATGGTGCCGGTAGACAATGGCGAAACCGTAACGCCGATTACAACGCCATTTACCGGCAGCCGTTGAGATGGGTACGGTAATCGCAAAAGGACTATCCAGCCATGCTCAGGCGCGACGATCTGCTGTTCCCGATGGAAGAATACGAGCGTCGGCTGGATGCCCTGCGCCACCGGATGGGCGCCCATGGGGTGGAAGCCCTGCTGGTCACCGATCCGGAGGGGATGCACTACCTCACCACCTACCAGACCATTGGCTACTACTACTTCCAGGCCCTAGTCGTGCCCCTGGAGAGCGAACCCTTCATGGTGGTGCGGCTGCTGGAGGAGTCCAACGTGGTCACCCGCACCTGGATCGAGCATTGCCGCCCCTATCTCGATACTGAAGACCCGATCGCCAAGCTGGTGCATTCCCTAGAAGAATTTGGCCTGGACAAGCGGCGGATTGGCTACGATCGCAAAGGCTATTTTTTCCGTGCCCACGAACAGGAAAAGCTGTTCTCCCTCTGCCCCAACGCCAAATTTGTCGAATGTTCTGGCCTCGTAGAAGAGGGCCGGCTGATCAAGTCCGACCACGAAATTGCCCTGATGCGCAAGGCTGCCCGCGCCGCCGAGGCGGGCATGGAGGCGGGTATCAACGCCGTCACCGTCGGAGCCAGCGAAAACGACGTGGCCGCCGACATTCACTACGCCATGTACAAAGCCGGGGGGGAATATCCGGCCCTGTCGCCGTTTGTCGCCTCTGGTCCCCGCTGCCTGATCGGCCATGCCACCTGGGAGGGGCGCGCCATCGAACCCAAGGACTGCGTGATGCTGGAAATCGGCGGCTGCATCCAGCGCTACCACTGCGCCATGATGCGCACCGTGTACCTGGGGGAACCTCCCAAGCCCCTGAAGGAAGCGGAAGCGGTGGTGCTGGAAGCGGTGCAGGCCACCATGGACACCATTCGCCCCGGCATTACCGCCAAGACCGCCGACGCGGTGAACCGTTCGATTATTGCCAGCAACACCATCGGCGCGGGGCAGGCGACGCGATCGGGCTACTCCATCGGCATCAGCTTTCCGCCCGACTGGGGGGAAGGCCACATCCTCAGCCTTCAGCCCGACGAAACCCGTCTGCTGGAAACCAACATGACCTTTCACCTGATTCCCTGGATTCAGATTCCGGGCCTGGGGGTAATGGCTCTCTCAGAAACCATTCGGGTCACGGAAACCGGCTGTGAGTCGCTGCTGGGCTTTGAGCGCAAGCTATTCGTTAGAGAATAGAGTGCTTCTTTCAGCCTGCAAAAGCAAGAATGCCTTGAGCTGGCCAGCATTGATCTTTCACGAATCGGGCATACTCTCAATGCCCCTCAGCTATTGCTCCCTAGAGGACTAGAGCTATGAAACTGAATGCCCGCCAACAGCGCATCTCTCCCCTCAAGGATAAGCCCTTACGCAATCCGGGGCAGTCCCTCGATGAGGAACTCCAGCGCATATGGGATGAGGATGTCAATACGTGGTTATTGATGTGTCTGCTTCCACTGCTCTTTACAGGCTATGAATGGTGGCGTGCGTTTAGCAATACCCCGCCAAGGCCTCTATTGACACTCTTGGTTGCCATCCCCGTTTCCGGGTATGCCTTCTTTAGGCTTTACCGTCTGCTATTGAAAGTTAAACGCTTAAAAATGGCCCGCGATGGGGAGAAGGCCGTCGGTCAGTATCTGTCAGATTTAAGGGAGCAAGGCTACCGGGTTTTTCACGACATTGCCGGCCAAGGATTCAATGTTGACCATGTGGTGATTTGCGATCGCGGCATTTTCACCATTGAAACTAAGACCTACAGCAAGTCTACCTCGGGGCGATCGGTGATTCATTTTGACGGCGAGACTATCAAAGTCAATGGCCGATTGATGGAGCGCAATGCCGTAGAGCAGGCTAAAGCACAAGCCTGCTGGATCAAACAAGTTCTCAAGGAAAGCACAGGTCGATCGTTTTCTGTTAAGCCAGTGGTGGTATTTCCAGGGTGGTTTATAGAATCGACCAGGGGTAAACGGGCTGCTGGTCTCTGGGTGCTGAATCCTAAAGCTCTACCTAGCTTTATTGGCAACGAGCCCCAGCGAATTGACCCAGAAGATGTCAAGCTGGCGGCTTATCATCTGTCTCGCTATATTCGAATGGCATAAAAGTGTTCTAAGACCGAGCCTGGAAAGAAACAGTGCTTCCAAGATGAAATCGGTAAGATGGGCAAAGCGCAGCTCCGTGCCCATCCTACGTTTGCTTGAATTCATGAAATACCGGCGCTGCTACGTACCCACTGGAACCTATTTCTCTACGGTTGTCACAGAAAAATCGCCAACCCATTTTGATCGAGTATGCCGATCGCCTGCGGGATACCTTCCGTCAGGCGAGTTATCCAGCGGCATTCCTTTACTTTTGACGGCATTGTTTCTCCCCTAAGCCCTAACAAATCCGCGGTAGCTGCTCACCGCTGAGTAAATCCAGGATGCGCCGGGAGCCGGTAGAGCTTTGCAGCGTAACTTGGGCAGAGCCCCGTTTCACAACGGTGCCAATGACCTGGGCGGAGGCATGGCTCTGCCGCAGACAGGCTAGGGCCGTATCTGCAGCAGAGGCCGGGACAAAGGCAACAAAGCGGCCTTCGTTGGCCACATAGAGCGGATCGAGTCCCAGCAGTTCGCAGGCCCCCTGGACCTCAGCTTGAACCGGGATTTGGCCAGATGCCAGGTCCATAGATACCTCGGCCGCCAGGGCGATTTCATTCAGGGCGCTGGCCAGACCACCCCGGGTGAGATCCCGCAGACAGTGAATAGGAACCTGACTGAGCAGAGCTTGGACCCTGTCTGCCACCGGGGCCGAGTCGCTTTCGATCGCCGTTTCAAAGGCCAGCCCTTCCCGGGCCGACAAAATCGCAATGCCGTGGCGGCCCACATCGCCGCTGACCAGAATCTGATCGCCTGGCTGGACGGCGCTGGGGCCAATCCAGGTGTCGTGCTCCAGGATGCCAATCCCGCTGGTATTGATAAACAGGCCATCCCCCTTGCCCCGATCCACCCCTTTCGTATCGCCGGTCACGATCCGCACTTGGGCCCGTTCGGCGGCGGCCTGAATGGATTGAACTACCCGCCAGAGGGTATCGATGGGCAGCCCCTCTTCTAAAATCAGGCTGAGGCTGAGGTAGCAGGGTTTGGCTCCGGCCATGGCCAGGTCGTTGACGGTGCCGTGGACGGCCAGGGAGCCAATGTCCCCGCCCGGAAAAAACAGAGGCGTCACCACATAGGAATCCGTAGTGAAAGCCAGGCGATCGCCCTGAACGGTCAAGCTGGCGGCATCATGCTGCCAGGCAGGCTCGGGCTGAAATGTCGCCAAAAACATCTCCTGAATCAGCTGGTGCATCAGGCGACCGCCACCGCCGTGGGCTAGAAGCACCTGATGGTATCGCTGGAGAGCCAGGGGACAGGTGAGGGATGCCATGGTCGCAGGGGGATAGAGATAGGGCTCCGGCTGGTGTAGAACAGGGGTGATCGCCCATCTACCAGAGGTTACGTCGTAGTCAGAATCAGTTTAGTCCCAGTCGTACTCGAGGTCGGCATTTCCCAGAACGTCTCGAACGGTTTGCCTGAACGTCGACAGTTCTTCAACAGAAACTATATGGTCAGTCTCAATCAAACCCCAAATGGATTGCAACTCCCCCCGAGATATCCTGCCATCGGCCAAGGCTTCTCGAACCAGTCTGCGAAGGGCTTCTAAATGGGCTAGTTCCTCTGGAGTCAGCTCTCGATGGTTGGGACGTTCTATCTTCATGCCAAAACTGCTCTCAAGGGCAACTCATACAGCCTAACGACAGTCAGGATGCAGATAGGGCGATACCAACGGCGGTTGCCGATTCACCAACCCGACAACTGTTTGGAGGTTGATCTTGAGTACCTAAGCGCCCGACAGCCAGCGGACAAACCGATTCGCCACCTGCTTTAGCTGTTGCTTCCGACGCCAGCGCTCAAACGCCTGGGCATAGCTCGACTCATCGGGGTAGAAGATATTCCAGGCATCCCACACCAGCTTCAGGGCCCACGGTCCCAAAACCAGATAGAGCAGCCAGGCCCACAGGCCAATCAGCAGCTTAAAGCCCACCAAAAACAGCGCCACGATCGCAAAGCGCATTACCCCCCGCCCCAGCCGCTCTCGCCGAAAGCGGTCAAACTGATGCTGATCGACCATGTCCTGCTTGCGCAGCTGCCATTCCTTTTCCGCCTGGATCAGCGTGCCAGGGGCAATGCCCAGTTCCGAAGCGATTTCTAGCAGCTGCCCGCGGGATAGTTCGCCCGACTCGATATCCTGGGCGATCGCAATCTGCAAGATTTGCTGGGCATCCTCTGCCGCGTACAGCCTATCTTCGTCCACAATTTGATTGGCCATGGGGATTATCGGGGTCGTCAGTGCCTGCCTCCGTTATAGCCAAAAACCCTGCCCCTAACCCCGTAGCCCAGGTGCGGAAATCCTCCGTTTCCCACCAAAAATCCTCCTATGGTTCTCTCCACGGAAATTCGGGCATTCTCTGGGGCAGCAATGCATCTTAACCATTGGAGTGTGCACCGTGACCCAGCTCGTACCCATTCGCCTCGAAGACGGCACCGAAATTTACATCGAAGCCACCGAAGACGTCGTCGCCCCTGTAACCGATAACTACGACGATTCTGGCGAACTCACCCGCCAGGCCAAAGG
>PYEQ01000138.1 GCA_003017785.1 filamentous cyanobacterium CCP5
GCTTAAATCAAAGTATGATTGGCGCCCAACGGCTGCGGACTAAGCTATCTGGGATTCCCCTCTTAAGCTTAAGCTGATTAGATAATCTTCCGTAAGGACCATCAAACCGTCATTAAAATCTCTTATTGCTAGGATTAAACTCGACAATCGTTGAGGAAAGGAGCTTTTAGGTCTATTCTTAATCATATCATTAGGGCACATCCGCAGGTTCATCATCCAAACCCCGCACACCCAGCCTTGAGTGGAAATTTTCAATGCCCTCGTCATGGCAAAGCTTTGTTTTTTCTTCGCTATGTCGATAGCTGGATTTCATCGCCTCCCCTATCGTTAATCCCCTATGCTTAGGGGCATCCAGGTTCACGCTGCCGTTGGTAAAACTGCTGTTCAACAGAACCGTTAGAAGGACAACGCCTCCCGCCCACCTAGGCTAGGCTAGGCCTAGGAAACCTTTGAGAGATCTAAGCTGACGTTTCATGCTTGCAGGCCAGCTCAAAAAAGCAAGCGATCTATGGCTATTTTGCTGAGATTGAAGGATCCTATGGGCCAGCTGATTGGAGTAGAAGCTTTAAATCTTTCCTCTGCATGCGCTACAGTTTTGTCGATTGCCTTCACATTCTGTTACAAATAAGGGGAAGCGCGTCCGGTGCTGACTTCTATGCTAAGTGGCCACACCAAACCTCACTCAGAGATGACGAAAGATTTTGGAGAGCGGATGCTCAACTCCGTTGCGAGTCAGTCGATTCGTCATATGTTCACGCGCTGCGACTGGCTTGATGTGTCTGTCAGATGTATCCCCTCCAGCAAGCTGCTGCAGGGGGTAATCGACAGCTTTCGGATGGAAGGTCAGGGGCTAATCATTCGCCGTCAGTTTGAGGCCGCTGAGATGATGTTTGAGACCGATGCGGTCTCAATCGATGTGCCTGCCCTGTTGGGCGGCAAAATTCGTCTACGGCAGTCGACTCAGGCGATCGCCAAAGTTACCCTCACCGAGGAAGCCATCAATAAAGCCTTTGAGGCAGATCTGGTCACCCAGCGTCTGATGGACATCGACGATGAAGAATTAACTAATCTATCCGGTGGAGAGCCCTTGACCTTTCGGGAGGTAAGCCTGAAGCTCAAGCCTCATGCCCAGGTGGTGGTTTCAGCTAAAACGGATTTACCTAACCGAGAAAATGTGCCTGTCCAGTTTTCAGCTCATCTGACGGCAGAAAAGCGACGTCGAATTGTCTTTGATAACGCCGAGTTTGAACCAACTGGCATCCCGGAAGACGTTCAATCTCTATCAATGGCCCTCACACCAGGATTTATTAGTGTTTTGAACCACATGGTTGATTTAGAGCGCTTTAATCTGGACGGTATTATTTTGCGAGTCAACCGTTTAGAAACCTCTGGTGATCGCCTGATTTTTAGCGGCTATGCCCAGATCGAGCATTTTCCCAAGGTGTAGCTAGTCTGGCAGAGCCCTCGGTCTTCATAAGGCAGCCTATGGCAGTTGGTTGTTGACTGGTCTAAGATAATGCAGAATTCAAACAGGGCAATCTCTGCAGTGTCTCACCAGGGTCTATGGAGTCGACATGCCTGATCTCTTTCGGGCTGGTGGGGTGACGATGCTCCCCCTGCTAATCTTTTCCTTTGTGTCTCTAGCTTTGGCCCTAGAGCGTTCCTGGTTTTGGATTCGCCTACAGGGACAACAACGGCCTCTAGTCGAACAAGTAATCGGAGTTTATCGTCAGCAGCCTGAAGCAGCAATCTCTAAACTGAAACAGTATCCGCATCTGCCCGTTGCTCGAATTTTCTTAGCGGCGCTAGCCGACCGGAACTTAGACCCTGAGGAGTTTCGCCTTGCCCTAGAAAATGCAACTCAGGCAGAACTCCCACACTTGAAGCGTTTCCAAACGTTTTTTGAAACGGTTACTGGGGTTGCTCCCCTCCTTGGACTACTGGGAACAATTTTGGGATTAATTCAAGCGCTGTCAGCTCTACAACCGGGGCAAACCCAGGTTCCTATGGGAGTAACCGTTGGGATCGGGGAAGCTCTGATTTCGACTGCGGCTGGTCTCTTGATAGCGATCACAACTCTGCTGCTAGCCAGCTTGTTTCGAGCTCTTTATCGACGACAAATATCTTTTTTACAAACAGCTGCAGGGCATTTGGAACTGCTCCACCGGCGTCAACAGCGCAGTTAGGTCAGCAAGTCCTTGATACACAAAGACTTAATACAAAAGGCCTCCGTCTCTCAGCAGGAGGACAGAGGCCGTTAGTTTTGAAATCAGCTCAATTTGATAGGAATCAAAAACGGATTAGCAGCCAATGCCCATGTACTGGAATCCAGCTGCTTGCATGTCCGCTCCATTAAGGAAATTACGGCCGTCAATGATGATCGCAGAGTTCATCAACTTGGCCATGCGCTCGTAGTTCAACTGTTTGAACTGCTGCCAGTCGGTGACTAAAACAAGTGCATCACAACCATCAGCCAAGGTCTCCGGATCAGTCTCAACCATAACCCCCGATAGGCCATGGCGCATGCCACTTTGGGAGACAATAGGGTCGTAGGCTTTTACTCGTGCTCCCAATCGATTGAGTTGCTCAATTAAGATCAGTGAGGGAGCATCGCGCATGTCGTCGGTATCTGGCTTAAAGGTCAAGCCCAGCAGGCCAATTGTCTTACCCTTTAGAATTTTGAGGGTTTGCTGCAGCTTTTCTAGAGCAATTAGGCGCTGGTGGTTATTAACACTGACAGCTGCTTTGAGCAAAGTTGCGTCATAGCCGTAGTCATCGGCCGTGTGAATCAACGCGGAGACATCTTTAGGGAAACAGGAACCGCCCCAGCCAATCCCCGCCTGCAAGAACTTTTGGCCAATCCGTGAATCTAAGCCAATCCCCGCTGCCACCTGAGTTACATCGGCACCAACGCGATCGCAAATATTAGCGACTTCGTTAATAAAGCTAATTTTAGTCGCCAGGAAAGCATTTGAAGCATATTTGACCATTTCTGCGGAACTCAGATCGGTCACAACTACAGGTACATCCGATCCCCCTTTGCCCTCAGAAAATTCACGGTTAATTAAAGGCTGATAAAGCGCCTTCATCACCTCAATAGCTCGGGAGTTGTTGCTTCCCAGCACAATTCGATCTGGATTGAAGGTATCAAAAACGGCTGATCCCTCTCGCAAGAACTCGGGATTGCTCACTACGTCGAAATCACAACTTATTTCTGGAACATTGAATTCCGGTACACCTCCAGCAGGAACCAGTTCTTTCTGCCGTTCTGTCACACCATCTAATACCAGCATTCGGACCCAGTCACCAGAGCCAATCGGGACGGTGGACTTATTCACAATCACTTTGTAGCCCCCATTTAAGTGGCTACCAATGCCCCGAGCAACCGCTTCCACATATCGGGTATCGCTTTCTCCTGTAGGCAGAGCCGGAGTACCCACAGCGATGAAGAGCACCTCACCGTGATCAACCCCCTTACCTAAATCAGTGGAGAAGTCCAGGCGCCCAGCCTGCATTGAGGACTGCATCAGCTCAGAAAGGCCAGGTTCGAAGATGGGCGACTGCCCAGATTTCATTAGCTTGACTTTTTCTTCGTTGACATCGATACAAATAACGTCATGTCCGATATGAGAAAGGCATACACCTGTCACTAATCCTACGTAGCCGGTTCCAATCACACATACGCGCATAACAAATAACCTCTGATGAAGTGTTAACTATAGAAAGCGTTCGGGTTGTTCTTGATTAACTAGGCCTAAATCAACTAGCCCTGATGGGCAACTTGCTGTAGTTTTCCATCGATGGATGGGGATGACTCCATGCGACTTTTGAAACTTTCAATCGTTGCGCGCAGTCCCTCATCCAAAGGCACCGTTGGCTGCCAGTCTAGCCAAGTCTTCGCCCGCGTAATGTCTGGTTTGCGACGTTTGGGGTCATCCTGGGGTAGCGGCTCAAACTTGAGCTCTGCTGAGGGATTAACCATAGCTTGAACAGTTTGTGCCAACTCTAAAACAGTGTATTCATCAGGGTTCCCCAAATTAATTGGGCCTGTACGGCTGCCATTCATTAAACGCATCAAACCCTCAACAAGGTCTGATACGTAGCAAAAGCTACGGGTTTGGGAACCATCACCGTAAACTGTCAGCGGAATACCCTTCAGGGCTTGGACAACAAAATTACTAACAACCCGACCATCGTTTTCGAGCATCCGAGGGCCATAGGTATTGAAGATCCTTGCCACCCTAATCTCAACATCGTTTTGACGGTGGTAGTCGAAAGCGAGCGTTTCTGCAATCCGCTTTCCTTCGTCATAGCAGCTGCGAATACCAATGGTATTAACGTTGCCCCGGTATTCTTCTGGCTGGGGATGGACCTCGGGATCTCCGTACACCTCAGAAGTAGAGGCCAGCAAAAAACGAGCTTTGACCCGCTTGGCCAACCCCAGCATGTTCAAGGTGCCCATGACGTTGGTCTTAACTGTCTTCACAGGGTTGTACTGGTAGTGGACTGGGGATGCAGGGCAAGCGAGATGATAGATTTGGTCAACCTCAAGCCGAATAGGTTCCGTAATGTCGTGACGAATCAGTTCAAAGTAAGGGTTGCCTAGCCACTGAATTAAATTGTGTTTCCGTCCAGTGTAGAAATTATCTAGACAAATCACCTCATGTCCTGCCTCCATTAGCCGATCAATCAAATGAGAGCCGATAAATCCCGCTCCCCCAGTAACTAAAATACGCATACAGCAGCTTTCCTTAAGGAATGATTTAATAGCAAACGAATAAGGGCCTAGCAGAGAGGTTTGAGCTCAAGACGCTAGGCTAAGCGTTTTCACTATAGCCTTTGGCCATTTCCAGTGTCCCATCGAAATCAACTTGACCATGTTCAGGGGGTCAAGTTAAGCAGAAAATTGTTATTCACTAGGGACGTCTTCATGAACTTTTAGCGATCCTGGCGCCACGCAAAAGCAGGACAACCTAAGAGTAGCCGCCCCATTTTGCAGTCGCTGTGCCCCCAAGTTTCTAGCCTTGAATGAACCGACTATCAACTATCTAGCCGAGTTCCCAGCAAAGACCGCCTAGGTCAGCTTGAGAACCGCCATGAAAGCCTCCTGGGGGACGTCTACGGTTCCCAATGACTTTAAGCGTTTTTTACCCTTGGCCTGCTTTTGCAGTAGTTTCTTCTTCCGAGAAATGTCGCCACCGTAGCATTTGGCTAGTACATCTTTACGCAGAGCTGGGATGCTTTCACTGGCAATAATCCGGCTACCGATCGCCGCCTGAATCGGAATCTTGAACTGATGACGCGGGATTAGCTCTTTGAGTTTTTCGACTAAAGCTTTACCCACATAGTAGGCTTTGTCCCGATGGACGATAGAAGCCAGCGGGTCAGCCACCTCACCGTTAATCATCACGTCTAGCTTGACTAGATGGTTAGCGCGATAGCCGATCAGATGATACTCCATGCTGGCATAGCCCTTGGATCGGGATTTCATCTGGTTGAAGAAATCCGTCACCACTTCAGCCAGGGGGACTTCATAGATCAGTGAGGTACGGTTCTGAGCCAGATACTTCATGTCTTTGAAGTCGCCACGACGACTCTGACAGAGTTCCATGAGCGGGCCAACGAACTCTTCAGGGGTAATCATATCGAGGCGCACGTAGGGCTCTTCAATCTTTTCCCGCTCCTGAGGGGATGGCAACAGGCAAGGATTGTCGACTAGCACCACTTCTCCATCCACCGTGGTGACTTGATAAATCACGGAGGGGGCCGTAGTAATCAGATCTAGGTTGTATTCTCGCTCTAGACGCTCCTGGACAATTTCCATGTGGAGTAGCCCCAGGAAGCCACAGCGAAATCCAAAGCCCATAGCGCTGGAGGTTTCTGGCTCATATCTGAGGGCAGCATCGCTGAGCCGGAGACGCTCTAAGGCTTCTCGTAATTCTTCGAACTGGTCAGCATCCGTAGGAAACAGGCCGCAAAATACCATCGGCTTAGCTTCGACGTAGCCAGGCAGGGCCTCGGTAGCGGCGGGTTTGACCAGAGTGATCGTGTCGCCAACTCGGGCATCCTCCACCGCCTTGATGGAGGCAGCAAAGTAGCCCACTTCGCCAGCGTGGAGTTCATCAACCTCAATTTGGTTAGGAGACAGAATGCCCAGTTCGTCGACATCGTACTCCTTGCCAGAGGCCATTAAGCGGACTCGATCTTTCTTCTTGATGGCGCCGTCCATGACTCGAAAGTAGACGATAACGCCTCGATAGCTGTCGTAGTAGCTATCAAAAATCAGGGCTCGGAGGGGCTTATTTGTCGTGTCCTGGGGAGGGGGCACCAGGTAGACAATCGATTCGAGAATTTCATCAATGCCAATCCCCTGCTTAGCAGAGGCCAGCACGGCAGCACTACAGTCTAGGCCAATGATGTCTTCGATTTCTTTCTTGATCCGGTCGGGTTCTGCCCCTGGCAGGTCGATTTTGTTGAGCACGGGGATAATTTCTAAATCGTGCTCCAATGCCAGGTAGACGTTGGCCAGGGTTTGGGCTTCGACTCCCTGGGAGGCATCGACCACCAGCAAAGCCCCTTCGCAGGCTGCCAGGGAACGAGATACTTCATAGGAAAAATCGACGTGCCCCGGGGTATCAATCAGGTTGAGCACGTAGTCTTGACCATCTCTGGCCCGATATTTCATCCGCGCCGCCTGAAGCTTGATGGTAATCCCCCGCTCCCGCTCGAGATCCATGGTGTCTAAAAACTGCTCCTTCATGTCGCGATCGCTGACAGTTTCAGTTTTTTGCAGCAGACGATCGGCCAGGGTAGACTTGCCATGGTCGATGTGGGCAATGATCGAGAAGTTGCGAATGCGCTGAACGGGAACGTCGGTCATAGACAGGCAGTACCTAGTTGAACAGAATCGAAGACTGAAGCAAAGTAAAGGCAGCTTAATTGATTGTAATGGTTAGCCTTCTGATGAAGCTAGGCGTTTGGCGAACCAGCCTTAGAGACTTCAGGCAGAAAGGTCAGCGGAAATTACTCCGGCCAAGGCCATGGAAGGCTGGAATAGAGAAGCGTAGAATGGTGGCTGAGAAGGTATTGGCTTTTTCACAGCGGCTTTGGGTATAAGCTGCTCGCAAGTTGGCCGACTCTTTGGCCGGCTCTGTTGAAGTGGCCAGCTGGTAGTGTTTATTCTTAAAAACTAGTGAGTCATATCAGACCGATGAGTGAATCCGCGTCTAATGAGTCCAATGTGTCGGGTGCTGATCCAACGGATCGGGTCGAGTTGGCTATTCAGCTGGATCGAGAGCTGCTAGATCAGGTTAGCCATTTGTCTAACGACCCGAGCAAAGTGATTGAGGTCGCCCTGAGACAGTGGCTTAGGAGCGGTCGCCGTCGCGAGGATGATTTGGTTCGCCCGCTGCCAAATAATCCGGTTGTGCCACCTAAGGGTGAATGGAATGACTAATCTGGCTAATTCTGGGCGGTATGAATCGGCTCCAGGGGTTTTCAAATCAGCTCCGGTAGCCGGCAGTAGCGTTCAGCAGCTCAGTCAGATTACTCGTAATATTCGACGCACCCTCGATTTAGAAACTATTTGGCAGCAAACCGTAGATGGGCTGGGATTGATGTTTGACGCCCAGCGAGTCTGGGTTTGCGGCTATCAGCCTGGAATTCAGACCGTAGCGATCGCCGCCGAGTACCGCTCCCATAGCCAGCTGGCCTCGTTTCATGGCCAAAGCTATCGGCTAGATGATCTGGACTATTTGAGCGCGGCGATCGCCGCTACCCAGCCGATCATCTGTCGTGATTCTTCGGCTCAGGCGGAAGAGATTCTGGCGATTTCTACCCGCTATCAGGATCAGCCCAACGGTCTGATTGTCATGTATCCGCAGCAATCAGTCTGGTCTGAGCAAGACTTAGAACTGATTACAGAGCTAGCCGAGCAGGTCGGAACTGCCGTAGCCCATGCCCGCCAGTTTGGGGAAAGGCATGCTCTTGCCGTCAAACTTCAACAGGCAAATGCCAGTTTGATGGAAAAGCACCGACAGCTAGAAGAAGCCAGGCGTCAGGCAGAAGCAGCTAGAGAGCAGGCCGAAGAAGCGTCTCGGCTCAAGAGTGAGTTTTTAGCCAATACCTCCCACGAGCTGCGAACTCCTCTCAATGGCATGATTGGCTTTCTAAAGCTGGTACTCGACGGCATGGCCGATGACCCTGAAGAGCAAGAAGACTTTATTCAGGAAGCCCACAAATCAGCCCTGCACCTGCTCGATTTGATCAATGACGTGCTCGACATTGCCAAAATTGAAGCCGGCAAAATGCAGCTCGACATGGGGCCAGTGAGCCTGCGAGAGCTTTTTAATGCCGTAGAAAGCTTTACCCGTCCCATGGCCGAACAGAAAAAGCTAGCCTTTGAAATTCACCTCCCAGCTACCCGGGACGAAATCATTGTCAACGGCAACTATCAGCGGCTGCTCCAGGTGATGTTGAATCTGGTGGGTAATGCCATCAAATTCACCCATGAGGGTGGAGTCACCATCAGTGCTGAAATCAAGCTGCAAAAGTCCACTTTCAAGGATGTGACCTGGCCTGGAACGGTGAAAGTCAGCGTTGCCGACACCGGCATCGGCGTATCGCTCGAAAAACAGGACCGCCTCTTCCAAACCTTCAGCCAGGTGGATGGAGAACGCACCCGCCAATATGGAGGCACTGGCCTTGGGCTGGCTATTTCTCAAAAGCTGGTAGAAGCGATGGGGGGAGTCGTGCAGTTCATCAGCATGGGAGAGGGCCTCGGCTCTACGGTGACTTTTACCACCATTCTTTATCACGAGCCCGTATTGGCTTCCACTCCATGATTGTCGTCGCTGCCAAGGTCAAGGTGCAGCCACCTAAGCTTGAACTGGCAATGGACCTAGTTCGTCAGCTAACGGAGGCTACCAATGCCGAACCAGGCTGCATCTCCTACCGCTTTTACCGCGACTTGCTAGAGCCGGACGTGGTGTTTGTTTTCGAAGAATGGGAAGACCAGACTGCCCTGGATGCCCACTTCGACACCGACCACATGCGGGAGTTTCAGCGACGGTTGCCCCTGGTATTAGCAGGAGCCCCCGTGACTACCTGCTATGAAGTCAGCCGCTACGGGCCTCTCTAAATCGAGCTCTTGCTCCAGCAAGGCAGGGGTGGTACCCCGAGCGAAGTCGAGGCAGGGGTGGTACCCCGAGCGAAGTCGAGGCAGGGGTGGTACCCCGAGCGAAGTCGAGGCAGGGGTGGTACCCCGAGCGAAGTCGAGGCAGGGGTGGTACCCCGAGCGAAGTCGAGGCAGGGGTGGTACCCCGAGCGAAGTCGAGGCAGGGGTGGTACCCCGAGCGAAGTCGAGGCAGGGGTGGTACCCCGAGCGAAGTCGAGGCAGGGGTGGTACCCCGAGCGAAGTCGAGGCAGGGGTGGTACCCCG
>PYEQ01000139.1 GCA_003017785.1 filamentous cyanobacterium CCP5
GCCTTGCTGTTCGGTCTACACTGAAAACCGATGCAGTAGACACACCGAAGTTTGACGTGACGGCGGAACAAAAACAGCTCGCAAGGCGAGAATACGGCTATGGGCAAGATGCCTTTGAGCGGGGCAACTACCGCAATGCCGTAGAGCATTTCGAAAAAGCGGTGGCCCTGGTGAAGCCAACGACAATTTTGGGGGGAAAGGTGCAAACCTGGCTGGTGGAGGCCTACGCCGCCGCTGGTCGCAGAAAAGAGGCGATCGCCCTGTGCGAAAAACTCAGCCGCCATCCTGATCCAGAAACTAAAAAGAAAGGCAAAAGCCTGCTGTACATTCTCAATGCTCCCCGCCTGTCCACCCGCCGGGAATGGATGAGTGAAATTCCTGACCTGGCCGCGATTTCAGATAAGGGCGGTGACAACAGCGGCCTCTATAGTCGTGCCCCTAAGGGCAAGCGATCGCCCAAGCAAGATCTCGACGATCTTGAACCTATCGACTGGAGCCAAATTAATACCGAAGAGAACAGCTTTGTCTGGGTAGCCCTGGCCGGGATTGCCCTAGTGATGATCGGACTCGCCTGGCTGGCCTAGGGACGGTTGGCCTACCCTCGGCAGCGGTTTCCGATCCTTATAGATAAAGCATTCTGGGATGCAGCCAAAAAAAATCCCCGGCCGGAGCCGGGGAAAACAATCAGGGTGCATCTACCACTAACCCTTACAAGCATATTCGCCACCATCCGGAAGAACTAGGGTATAAATTCGGTCTTGGCCGTGAAAAAAAGTACTTAGCGGTTCCGAGGTAATACGGCTGTAAATTACACAGATGGGTGAGTCCCTGGCATGATTGGGAGAGTCAAATGGGATCAGAATCGGCCATGATGAGCGCACTTTGGCAGCAGGTGACCCTGGCTCGGGTAGGTTTTTATCGCTGGCGGGAGGTTAGCCTCCTGCACCGCCTGTTAGGACCGCTCAGATCTTGGCGCCAGGGCAGCTGGCTGCTCAGTCAAGACTGGATTGGGCTGGCATTGGGGCTGTTGGTATTCGTCCTGGCCCCGTTCGTTTCAACTACTCTAATTGGGGTATTGTTGCTGGCCTGCGCAGCGTTTTGGGTGCTGCTGACCGTGAGTGATGAAGCCGGGTCCGGGTTTACGCCTATCCATGCGGTGGTGCTGGTCTACGGGGCCGTGATGGCGATAGCTACGGCGCTCTCCCCCGTGAAGGCGGCAGCATTGCAGGGGCTGATAAAGCTGAGCCTGAATATCTGTCTGTTTTTCTTAATGGCGCGATCGCTGCGTCGCCCCCAGGCCCGGAATGTAGCGGTGCTAGTGCTGTTGCTCGTATCGATTCCGGTGTCGGTGTACGGGCTGCGGCAATATTTCTTTGGGGCAGTGGCTCTGGCCACCTGGACCGATCAAACCTCTACCCTGGCCGACGCCACGCGGGTTTACAGCTTTTTAGGCAATCCCAACCTGCTGGCGGGTTACTTAATTCCAATGGTGGCCTTTAGCGGTGCGGCCGTGTTTGCCTGGTCCCGCTGGGTGCCGAAGCTGCTGGCGGTGCTGCTGCTGCTGGTGAACGGGCTTTGTCTGGTGCTTACCCTCAGCCGGGGCGGCTGGATTGGCCTGCTGGCAGCAAGCTTCAGCGGACTAATTCTGCTGGTGCACTACCTCAGCGTGCGGTTCTCGCCGTTTTGGCGGCGGTGGGCGCTGCCGGTGCTGCTAGGGGGTGGCATTCTGCTGGTGGGGCTGGCGATCGCCACCGTTGAACCCCTGCGGCTGCGGGCGCTGAGCATCTTCGCCGGACGGGAAGACAGCAGCAACAACTTCCGCATGAATGTCTGGGCGGGCGTGATTGCCATGATCAAAGCCCGTCCCATCCTCGGCATCGGCCCTGGCAACGACGCCTTTAACAGCATCTATCCCCTCTTCCAGCGCCCCCGCTTCACTGCCCTCAGCGCCTATTCCGTCTTTTTAGAAGTCACCGTCGAAGCGGGCATCATCGGCCTGCTGACCTTTCTATGGCTAATGAGCGTGGTGTGGTCAGAGGGTTGGCGACAGCTCCAGCGCCTGCGCGATCTGCAAAGCCCCCAGGGCTACTGGCTGATGGCCGCGATTGTCTCCCAGGTAGGCATGCTCACCCACGGTCTGGTAGACACTGTCTGGTATCGTCCGCAAATCAGCACCCTGTGGTGGCTGATCATGGCGATCGTGGCCAGCTACTACTCCTTTGAGCGGGGGCAGCGGCGCTTGGCGGAATGATCGGGAACAGGGAAGAGTCAGGTTCTGTTCCCCACTCCCTATTCCCTGTTCCCTACTCCCTATTCCCGATCTCCTACTCCCCACCTTTCTCCTGACCAGGCCTCGACTCGCTACAATGCCACCCATACGTCTGGACTAACGGCCATGGCAATCAACGGTTTTAAAGTCCGGCCTCGCTGGTGGCAGGTGCTAATCGGGGCGGCACTGGTGGTGATCGGCCTGGATCTGCTGGTGTATCTGGCGACGGAGCTGCTGTGGTTTCGATCGCTGAACTATTCTTCCGTGATTACCCAGCGGCTGCAGGCTCAAATTCTGCTGTTTGTAACGGGATTTGGCCTGAGTCTGATCTTCACCTGGGGGAATATTTTCTTTGCCCTGCGCTATCAGTCCATGCCGGTTCCTGAAACGACGGCAAACAGGCTACGGGGCATGCCCCTGAGCTGGCTGCTGGCATCGGCGATCGCCCTCAGCCTGCTGGTCTCGGTCCAGATTTTGTACCAGGGGCAGACGGTCCTCAGCTACTGGCGACAAAACTACACCCTTTACAACCCAACGCCGCCGCCGCCCCTGTGGCCCAAACCAGCGGCCGCGGCCGCGTTGATTCAGTCGATCGCCAGTCAGCCCTGGCAGCTATTGGTAGTGGTGGCGATCGCCACCCTGCTAATGCTCTTTCCTCGCCTGTTTGTGCGCCCTTTGGCGGTGGCGATGAGCCTGGGGTTTGGGGTGACTCTATTTGCCCACTGGAGCAAGGTGCTGCTGGGGCTAACCCCCACTGATTTTCCCTATCAGGATCCCATTTTTGGTCGCAATGTCGGTTTCTACATCTTTCGGCTACCGGTCTTAGAGCTACTGGAATATTGGCTGATCGGGCTGCTATTTTTCACCCTGGCGGCCGCGATTTTAATGTACCTGCTGGCCAATGACAGCATCAACCGGGGCCGATTTTATGGCTTCTCTGGCCCCCAACAGCGCCACCTCTATGGCCTCACCGGGATCTTCTTTGTGGTCACCAGCTTTAGCCACTGGCTGGGGCGGTTTCGGATCTTGTACTCCCAGGACGGCGTGGTGTACGGCGCAGGCTATACCGATGTGACGGTTAGCCTGCCCTTTAACTGGGTGCTGAGTATCTTAACCCTGGTGATGGGGCTGCTGTTTTTGACTCAGTTCGTGTTTTGGCCTCTGACGGTGAAAGCGCTGATGCAGTGGCTGCGCTCAGCCCGCCGAGGCAAGTCCGGCCCAGCTTTGCTAGAAAATTTACGGGCCAGCGATCGCACCCTGCGCTGGACCGTAGGCACTTATCTGCTGACTGCCGCCCTGGGGGCAACTGTGATTCCTGGCCTAGTCCAGCGGGTGGCGGTGCAGCCCAACGAGCTGCTGCGGGAGCGTCCCTACATTGCCAACTCTATCCAGCTGACTCGCTCCGCCTACGACCTCCAGGACATCGACATCGAACCGTTTGATCCGGGGGGTGAACTCACGGTCACCGATCTCCAGAACAACAGCCTCACCCTCCAGAACGTCCGCCTTTGGGACACCCGCCCGCTCCTGGAGAGTAACCGTCAGCTCCAGGAAATTCGTCTCTACTACGAGTTTCGCGATGCCGATGTGGATCGCTACACCATCTTGAACGAAGACGGCAGTGCCGATCGCCGCCAGGTGATCGTGTCTGCCCGGGAACTGAACTACGAGCAAGTGCCCGAGATTGCCAAGACCTGGGTCAACCAGCACCTGGTCTACACCCACGGCTACGGATTCACCATGAGCCCGGTCAATACCGCCAGCCCGGGGGGACTGCCCGCCTACTTTGTGCGGGGTATCGATCAGGACACCAGCAGCGAAGCGGTGCGCCAGAGCATTCCCATCGGCTCCCCGCGCATTTACTTTGGTGAAATCACCGACCCTTTCCTGCTCACCAACACCCAGGTGCCCGAGCTGGACTATCCCAGCGGTGACGAAAATGTCTACACCACCTATACCGGTCGGGCCGGCATCGACATCCGCGGGCTGGGGCGAAGGCTGCTGCTGGCCCGCCGTATGGCCGACTGGCGGATGCTGTTTTCAGAGGATTTGCTGCCCCAGAGTCGGCTCCAGTTTCGCCGCAATATTCGCGATCGGGTCCAGGCGATCGCCCCCTTTCTCCGCTTTGACAACGACCCCTATCTGGTGGTAGCCGACATCGGTGATACTTCCCGCAGCTGGGGTACTGGCAATCCCCAGGAGGATTACAGCGGCCCGGCCGGCCTCGATCTGCTGCAAGAAAGCAACCAGGACATTAGCCCCGACAACTACAACACCCAGAGTGGGACCAACTACCTGTACTGGATTATCGACGCCTACACCGTCAGCGAGAGCTTTCCCTACTCCGACCCTGGCGAAAACGACTTCAACTACATTCGCAACTCCGTCAAGGTAGTCGTCGATGCCTATCACGGGGCCGTCACCTTCTATGTGTCAGACCCCGACGATCCGATTATTCAAAGCTGGCAGAAGCTCCAGCCGAAAATGTTTCAGCCCCTCGAGGCCATGCCAGCCACCCTGCGGGCTCACATTCGCTATCCCCAAGATCTATTTCGGGTGCAGGCCGATGCCCTGATGACTTACCACATGACCGACCCCCAGGTGTTCTACAACCGGGAAGACCAGTGGCGGCCCCCCAACGAGATCTACGCCAATGAAGCCCAGCGGGTGGCACCGTACTACCTGATCATCCGCCTGCCGGAGGGCAGCGGCGAAGAATTTATTCTGCTCCAGCTGTTCACCCCCTCCCAGCGCAACAACCTAGTGGCCTGGCTGGCCGCCCGATCGGACGGTGAGAACTACGGACGGCGACTGCTCTACCGGTTTCCAAAGCAGGAACTGGTGTTTGGCCCAGAGCAAATTGAGGCCCGGATCAACCAGGATCCGGAAATTTCCCAGCGGATCTCCCTCTGGGACACCCAGGGATCCCGAGCCCGCCAGGGAAATTTACTCGTGATCCCAATCGAGCGATCGCTGCTCTACGTTGAACCCCTCTACCTGGTGGCCGAACAAAACCAATTGCCAGCCCTGACCCGGGTGATCACCGTTTACCGTAATCGGATCGCCATGGCCGAGACCCTGGACGACACCCTCAGCGCTATCTTCCTGCAAGAACGAGAAACGGCCCCGCCGATTTTGCGAGAACTTCAGGAAGAAACCGATACCGTCCCTGGCATTACCAACCTGGTGCCAGCCCCTACCGGAGAAAGCGCAGATTCCTCTAGCTCAGATATTCCGGCAGGGATCGTCAATCCAGAGAATCCATAGCTCAGCCATAGAGCCGACCCTGGCGATCGCGCCACTGGCAATGGTCTAACTAACTATTGCTATCAAGCCTGACAGCGTCTAGCTGCGAACTCCTGGCAGTCAAGACTAGATGCACAAGACTAGATGCACAAGACTAAATGCAAATAGATACCTAATGATAGACTCGGTCACCAAGCAGCCAAGTTAGGGTTTAGGAAAGTTAGAAATCAGATCTGTTCTGATCGCTTGTACTGCCATCGGAGAGCGCTATGGTAATTGCTGCACCTCCCCCAATGCAGACCCTGACAGAAGACGAAGTCAACAAACTCCATGCCTACTGGCGAGCCTGTAACTACCTGGCCGTCGGCATGATCTATCTGAGAGACAATCCTCTGCTCAAAGAACCGCTCAAGCCCGAACATATCAAACCGCGCCTGCTAGGCCACTGGGGATCCTCCCCAGCCCTCAGCTTCACCTACATCCACTGCAACCGCCTGATCAAGAAACACGACCTGGACATGATCTTCGTAGCGGGTCCTGGCCACGGAGCCCCCGGCGTTCTGGGTCCGGTGTATCTAGAAGGCACCTATTCTGAGACTTACCCCGACAAGAGCGAAGACGCCGAAGGTCTGCAAAAGTTTTTCAAGCAGTTTTCCTTCCCCGGCCATATCGGCAGCCACGTCACCCCAGAAACCCCCGGCTCCATCCACGAAGGCGGAGAACTCGGCTACAGTCTGGCCCACGCCTACGGCACCGTTTACGACAACCCCGATCTGATCACCACCTGCGTGATTGGCGACGGCGAAGCTGAAACCGGCCCCCTGGCCACCGCCTGGCATTCCAACAAGTTTCTGAACCCGGTTCGCGACGGTGCCGTCCTACCGGTCCTGAACCTCAACGGCTATAAAATTGCCAATCCCACGGTGCTTGCCCGTATTTCCCACGAAGAACTGGAAGCCCTGTTCCGGGGTTACGGCTACACCCCCTACTTTGTGGAAGGCAGCGATCCGGCCGAAATGCACCAAAAGATGGCCGCCACCATGGAGGAGTGCATCCTCAAAATTCGGGCAATTCAGAAAGAAGCCCGAGACCAGGGCAACCCGAATCGCCCCCGCTGGCCAGTGATTGTTCTGCGCTCTCCCAAAGGCTGGACCGGCCCCGACAAAGTAGATGGTCACAAAGTCGAAGGGTTTTGGCGGGCCCACCAGGTCCCCATCAGTAACGTCCAGGGCAATGCCGATCACCTGCAGCAGCTGGAAGCCTGGATGCGTAGCTACCGCCCCGAAGAGCTCTTCGATGACCAGGGCTGCCTGGTGCCCGATCTCAAGACCCTAGCTCCGACCGGCAACCGGCGAATGGGATCTAACCCCCACGCCAATGGTGGACTGCTGCGCCGAGATTTGTCTCTGCCGGATTTCAAGCAATACGCCGTTGATCTGCCCGCCCCAGGCCAGGGAGAAGTCGAAAACACCCAGCTGATGGGCAAGTTTTTGCGGGACGTGATGGCCCAAAACATGACCAGCTTCCGAGTCTTTGGCCCGGATGAAACCGCTTCAAATCGCCTGTCTGCCATCTACGAAGTGTCTAAAAAGGCCTGGATGGCGGATTTCTACCCGGAAGATCTTGACGGTAGCCAGCTCTCCCAAGATGGTCGGGTGATGGAGATTCTCAGTGAGCACACCCTCCAGGGCTGGCTAGAAGGCTATCTGCTGACCGGTCGCCACGGCCTGTTCCACACCTACGAGGCATTTGCCCACGTGGTGGATTCCATGTTTAACCAGCATGCCAAGTGGCTTGACATTTGCAAGCACCATGTTCCTTGGCGGGCGTCAGTTTCTTCCCTGAACATCCTGCTCTCCTCCGTTGTCTGGCGGCAGGACCACAACGGCTTTAGCCACCAGGATCCGGGCTATCTCGACCTGGTGACCAACAAAAACAAAGACGTGGTGCGAATTTATCTGCCGCCCGATGCCAACTGTCTGCTCTCAGTCACCGACCACTGCCTGCGGAGTAAAGACTACGTCAACGTCATCGTCGCCGACAAGCAAAAGCATCCCCAGTATCTGACCATGGATCAGGCGGTGCAGCACTGCACCAAGGGCATCGGCATTTGGGACTGGGCCAGCAACGACGACTGTGGCACAGAACCAGACATTCCTGACGTCGTCATGGCCTGCTGCGGCGATATTCCCACGAAAGAATCTCTGGCGGCGACGGCAATTCTGTGGGAAGAGTTTCCTTACCTAAAGGTGCGGTTCATTAACGTGGTTGATCTGTTCCGGCTGATTCCCCAGACCGAGCATCCCCACGGTCTGTCGGAGAAAGACTTCGATTCTCTGTTTACCCCAGATAAGCCGGTGATTTTCAATTTCCATGGCTATCCCTGGCTGATCCACAAGCTCACCTATCGCCGCAGCAACCAGGAGCGCATCCACGTGCGGGGCTATAAGGAGGTGGGCAACATCAATACGCCCCTAGAGCTGGCGATCAAAAATCAGATTGACCGGTTTAACCTGGTAATCGACGTAATTGACCGGGTACCGAAGCTGGGTTCAGCGGCGGCCCACGTCAAAGAGCGGATGAAAAATAGCATCATTGAGTGCCTGCACCACGCCTTTGAGCATGGCAAGGATCCGGATGAACTGGTGCAGTGGCAGTGGCCCCATCATCCCCCAGAGGGATAGCCCAAACAGCCGACTAGCCGCCGGCAAAGCCTCTGGACATTAGCCAAGTCCAGGGGCTTTGCCGTGGGCAATTAGGAGCTGCGGCAGCTCGAGGGATCGTTGTAGGGATCGCATCGATTGGTCGGCAACGGCGCCGAAACCCTAATCTCCCCGGGCTTAAGCTGACCGGCGGAGGGGAGCTGAGCATTGGCTGGAGGAAGAGGGGCCCCTAAAGTCCCTAAAGTCAATAAAAATGCAAGGATATCGATTCGAACCATGGTCGTTATTTGAATGCGCTGAGTCGGTGAGAAAGCATCTTCTGACAGCCAATCGTGCTCAGTTACATATACGGTGAAGCCAGCCCTAAACCCGGATAGTTAGCTGTCAGGCAGGCTGCAGGGGCTGTGGATTAAGTTCATCGATCGCGATGATAGTAGTCCAAGCCTGGGCCTGACTGGCAGAAGCAGCAAAGGGGGAAGTCCATGCAGAGGAGAACCCTGCGCCTCCTATATGCCTCCTATACTGGGCAACAGTGAGTCTAGTTTCCCTATGACCGTTGCTTCTACTTCCCAGGCTTTTCCGATCGCATTTGTGCGCCAACAGTTCCCCAGCCTGAACTCCCCCTGGATATTTATGGACAATGCCGGGGGATCCCAGATTTTACAGCCAGTCATCGATCGCATCAGCGAATACCTGCTCACCTCCAACGTACAGTTGGGAGCCTCCTACAGGGTGTCAGAGCTGGCCACGGCGCGGCTGGCGATGGCGAATCAGCAGGCAGCGACCCTGGTGAATGCGGCCGATGCCAGCGAAGTGGTGATGGGGCCGTCTACATCGATGCTGCTGAGGATTTTGGCTCACTGCTACGGCCAAACCCTGAAGCCAGGGGATGAGGTGATTGTCACTAACTGCGACCACGAGGCCAACATTACCCCCTGGAAGGCACTAACCCGCCAGGGGATCCGGGTGAAAGTATGGCCGATCAACCCCGATACCCTGACCTTGGAACTGGCGGATCTGGAGCCGCTGATGGGCGATCGCACCCGCCTCGTCAGTTTAGTCCATGCCTCTAACGTGCTGGGCACCATTCATCCAGTTCGGGCCATTGCCGATTTTGTTCACCAGCGGGGGGCCCATCTGTGCGTCGACGGGGTCGGCTATGCTCCTCACCGGCTAATCGATGTGGAGGCCATGGATGTGGACTTTTACGTATTTAGCTTCTACAAGGTGTACGGGCCGCACCATGCCATGCTCTATGGC
>PYEQ01000140.1 GCA_003017785.1 filamentous cyanobacterium CCP5
ATGTTAGCTCAAGTTGGGCAGAAAGGCTGCAATACTGCCCGCAGCCGCTATGTCGATTAAATCGAAGCTTGAGCGAATTTTTAGCAGCATGGTAGCAGTAATTTCCCCCCGTGGACTGATCGGATGGCCAGATCCTGCAGCTGGCTGACCGGGCAGCCCCAGAGAAGATAGCAGATTTCGAACCGACAGCAAGCGGACTTACGTCTAACCAACCTACGGAATCCGACGGCTGAGCTGGCTAATGCCCGGTAGTCGCACCGACTGACCCCGCAGCAGCCGCACCATCAGCCAAAGATTAGTCAGGAAATAGCCCGTTGTGACCAGCAAGTTGGTGGTCATCAGCCGTAGGGTAAAACTCGGCGAAAGCTGACTGCCAGCACTCAGCAGACCGTAGAGCAAAATCCAACCCACTGCCATTGTCACCACCAGACGGCTCACAGACTGAACCTGCTTGGAGCCGGGCTGAATATACAAGCTCCACACCGCCGGCACACATCCAAACACCGGCACTAGATACAGGAGTAGCTGTAGCCGCTGGAGGGAAGATTCGGGGTCGGCATTGGGCGTCGGCATTGGGTGAGGCAAAAAGAAAAAGGCCAATCCTAGCCTAGCTTGGGAGCCGATAGATGGCGGGGACAAACAAGACAAGTTACGTTGGCTTCCTTCGCCAGAGGGAGTTAAGCACATGGGGAAATAGGCTATCTAAGGATAGAAAACACTCTGCGTACGGTTTCGTATATTAGGAATTCTATTTATGCAAGATGTGAGCCAGTTCTTAGAGACGGCCCAGGAAATCCTCGTGGCCTTTGCCTTTAACCTGGTTGCTGCCGTCGTTATCTATTTTGTCGGCAGCTGGGTAGCCAAACTAGTGCGGGGCATTGTCAAGCGGCTGATGGCCCGTCGCGAGGTGAATGTCACCCTGGTTAATTTCGCCTCGACGGTGGTTTACTACGGGGTGCTGGCCTTTGTAGTGATTGCGGCATTGAATCGGCTAGGACTGCAAACGGCGTCGTTTGTGGCGGTGCTAGGGGCAGCAGGGCTGGCGATCGGGCTGGCGTTTCAGGGCTCCCTGGCTAACTTTGCCGCTGGGGTGCTGATGATTGTGTTTCGCTACTTTGAAGTGGGCCAGTTTATCGAAGCAGGCGGCACCATGGGCACCGTCGAAGACATTCAGCTGTTCACCACCCGGCTGGCGACTCCGGATAACCGCGTGGTCTACGTGCCCAATGCCACGATCTTGAGCGGCAACATCACCAACTTCAGCGTCAAGGAAACCCGCCGCGTCGATCTGGTCTTTGGAGTTGGCTATGAAGATGACGTTGATCGAGCCAAGCAGATCCTCCTAGAAGAAATTGAGCAAGAAACTCGCATTTTGAAAGACCCAGCCCCTACGGTTGGCCTAGTTGAGTTAGCAGATAGCAGCGTCAACTTTGCGGTGCGACCCTGGGTACGGTCGGCGGACTATCTAGATGTGATGTTCGATTTTCAGGCCAATGTGAAAAAGCGGCTGGATGCTGAGGGGTTGAACATTCCCTTCCCTCAGAGGGATGTGCATATTTTTCAGAATAATTAGTCTCGAGGCTAAGCAAATTATTCGATCCACGAGGCGCAGGCAGTCTGCGTCTCGTTTTTTATGGTTGAAAGCTGGGCTATGGCCCGTTAACTAGGGGCTAACAATAGTAGCTAAAGATTTAATTCTGCTCTAATACTCGGTTGTTGTTGATGCCTGCTTCGAAGCCAGATAGCTGGCTCCCTATCGGGAGGGCAGTACAAACATTAGCGTTTAGAAACCTTACGGCTTCTTTAGGAGTTGCCTGCTTTCCCCGGGCACGGCACCCACCGCTGGTCATGCCGTTCTCCAAGGGGCTGGTGCCGCCCTCTATCGGCCCAAAGCAGCCGGAGGCAACCAGGTCGTCGTAGCCCCCTTAAGGACCACTGGACTACACCTGAGCCATGATGTCTGGTAGCAGTTCTGGCGGCACCTGGGATAGGGCCTGCTGCTGCCCTGCCATGCCCAGGATTTCGAAGTGCGATCGCACATTGTGGGCCAGACTATCCGTGAGCAAGGAGAGGCGATGGGAATCATTTCGCCAGCCCACCAACGCCTGCAGGTACAGAGCCAGGGCCCGCTGGAGGTGATGCGATCGCTCATCGGCGAGGGGTTCCGGCAGTCGCTGGGCAATGTGATCATGGACAACGCCCGCACTGTGGAAGGTTGCCCAAACATCAAAATTTAGAGCTAGCCCAACCCCCTGGGCCTGCTGCGCCGCCTCTAAAGCAGCCTCATAGGCCGCAACCGACTGTCTCCAGTAGGCGAGCTGCTGGTCAGGATGCTGACTGTGGTGCTGGGCCAAATCCCAATAGGCGGTGCCCAAGTTATTGCAGGTAGCCGCACAGCCAGCCGGGTCCGTCGTCACCTGGCGAAACTCTAGAGCGATCTGATAAGCCTGAATCGATTGCTCCAGCAGATAGCCTGGCTGTTCATGTTGAGACAGACTCCAGTAGGCAATACCCAGATTGTTCTGCACCATGGCAAAATCGGCCGGATCAGCCTCAGGGGAGCGATACTGCAGGGCTTCTGAGTAGGCCAAAATCGCCTGGCGAAGATGATCGGCATCCGCCTCTAGCTGGGATAGCTGCCAGTGGACAGACCCGAGGCTGTTTTGCAGGCTGGCATATTCTAAGGAATGAGTAGCGGCAGGGCGCACCGCGATGGCCTGCTGGTAGGCCTGCACCGCCCGCTTGAGATTGACAACCGAGTCCGTTAGACCAGCCAGCAGGCCATAGGCCGCCCCCAAATTGGCGTTGATGCGGGCGATCGCGTCCGGGTTTAGCAGGGCATCTGGCACCTGCAGGGCCTGACAGTAGGCCTCGGTACTTTGCTCCAGCCAGGGAACCATGGCGTCGCCGCGGGTCTCCGTCTGGGACCGCAGCCAGTAGAGACTGCCCAAATCATTCAGGCTGTCGCAGCGATCCGGAGAATTCAGGGGCAGGGTTAGCAGCGATTGCCGGTAGGCGGTGATCGCCAAATCTAGCAGCTCTGGGCTGCTATCGCCTGCTTCAACGCGATCGCGACAAAGCTGCCCCAGGCCCAAATATAGCTGCGCCAGGGTTAGCGGCCCCGCCTGCTGCTGGTTCAGGACTTGAATTTGCTGCCAGTGGGCCTCTAGCTCTGCATAGCGGTGGCAGACCTCAGAAACCGCCTCTGCTGACTCTGAGGACAGGGATGCCGACTCGGGCACCGCCCCTGGGGGGGCCAAAATCAGGGGTACAGGTAGATCGGGCGGTGCCATTTCAACCCCCATGGAACGGCCCGCATCCTCCAGCATAGTCCAGAGAACACTCAGGGGATTGGCAGCCGATATTTCTGCTGGAGGCGGTCCCGACAGTTCGGGAGGGGGATCAGGCCGGTTCAAATCCCGTACAGATCGAATCCAAAGCCGATCAGCATCATGCTCCACGGCAGATGGAGAGGGCTCTCCGGCAAATTCGAACAGGCGACTGCGCATGCGCCAAAAGCCAGGCACCCCCCGCTTAAGCTTTTGCAGCCAGGGACGAGGTAGCCATAGCAGCAAGCTCATATCCACCCGGGTCAGCAGCAGTTCTAACCGAGACAAGGAGGCCAAAAATTGATTTTGTACCGCTGGCGACTGCTGGGTCAGCCGATCAATCCCTAGCACTTGGAATAGGGGCACCTCAGAGCTCTTGCCCTGGAGGCGATGGTGCTTTAGCCAGTCCAGAATGGGCCGCAGTGGGCTGGGCTGTTGGGGGTCAATCCAGAATGTGACAATCGTCGTTGATGAGGAGGCAGCTGCCTCCTCATCCCCGTAGTCTGCATCTAGCTGGTAAGCTAGCTGCCCCTGGAGCACAATGTCGTCACAGACTGCAAAAAACAGCTGGCGTCGAAGGCTCAGGCCAGCGGTTAAGTGCAGCTGGTGGTAGGCCTCTTGGTTGATGCCCAAGATTGTACGGAAGTGGAACGAAGCAGCGGCGGACACAATAAAGCCTGCGGGTGAGTAGCTGATTACATATTCAGCAAACCCAACTCGTCTTCAGGAATATACTGTGACAGTTAAACCGATGGCTTCACCCGCACCCAGCAGCCATAGGAATTGAGCCAGTGCTTTGGTCGATCGCGCGTCGGATTAGGCTCCCAGTCCTGGGTGTTGCAGCGACTGCCTATGTCCTACCTCGCTCGACCAAAGCAATAGCATCAACGCTTATCCCCAATCCGCCTTCAAAGCCCCGATTTAAAGCAGACGGGCCATAGGAAAATCGCCACCGCCATACCCTGACAAATCGGGGATATCACAACAGGATTCGGTATCAACCCATTTTTCCAGGAACCCAGTTTGAGCAGCGCTAGCTTCAGAACCTAGACATGAATACCACATTCTGTCTTGTTGCTGCCGCGCCAGCGACCGGCCCGCTCTGACTCACCGGGCTTGACCGGAGTGGTCAGGGGCTCATCACCGATGCTGGTGTATCCCTGATCGTGGAGGGGATTGTAAATTACGTTCTGACTGTAGATGTAGTTCCACACCTGCTTACGGTTCCAGTTGGCCAGGGGGTTTACCTTTAGATAGCCACGGGGGTCCATCTCCACAATCGGCATATCCTGACGCTTGTTGGACTGATCGCGACGGCGTCCGGTAATCCAGGTACGCACTTCCAGCTCTCGCAAAGCCCGGGCCAGGGGCTCGATCTTGGTGAGCTGGTGGAAACGTACGACGTCTTTTTCCCACAGGCGATCGCCATATTGCTGCGCAAACTCTTGTCGAGTGTTAGCGGCTTCGGGGCGATAAATCCGCAGGTCTAAATTGTACGCGGCCTGAGCCTGTCGAGCCGTTTCAAGGGTCTCCGGGAAATGATGCAGGGTGTCTAGAAAAATAACCGGCACTGGTGGCTGAGGTTCAAGCTCCCGGTAAAGCATGTGGGTAGCCGCCAGCAGACTAAAAGCACTCGTTTGAATCAGTCCTTCTGGACGGTTCTCAATACACCAAGACAAAATTTCCTGAGGGGTGGCATCTTCGAACTCGCGGTTGAGACGGTCGAGATCGAGGCCGCTATCAGTTGCCCGGGTGGGTAAGGCCATGCACTGAACCATAATGAATATCCGCTGGTCTGCTGGCTACGCAGTTTTCGTAGTTATACACCTAATCCTACCTCGGAAACACACATAAATCGGTCGGGATACGTGGGATTAAATCCAAACGAAGTCCAAATCCAGGCGCTACCGAGTTCTGAGTTGGGTTTATCGTAGCTTAACAAAACGTTAGGCAGGCAGTGGCAATCCCCGAACTTCAGCGCTCCCAGCCCTATGGTTTGAGGTTTCCCCCGACCCAGGACGTCCCTTGGAAGTGGTTTCACTGGATTTGATGGTTCCACAACGGAGGCTGGCCTTGCTTTCTCAGCGGTTCTACGGGTACGGCAGGCAGTATAGATTGAGCAGGCCCAGTGCCAATCAATCCATGGAGGTCCTATGAAGCTAGTGTTGTACAGCAAACCGGGCTGTCACCTGTGCGAAGGCTTAGAAGAAAAACTCGCGGTATTGTCCGGCTACGAGGTGGAGATTCGAGATATCACCACTCGTCCTGACTGGTTTGAAGCCTATCAGTATGAAATTCCAGTGCTTTGCTACGTGACAGAAACCTCCGGTAGTCTGCAGGAGTTTCCCGTGCCGCGGATATCTCCCCGGGCCTCTGTAGCCCAGGTGGATCGGATGATACAGAAACATATCGACCGGGTTGAGGCAGAATAGGGCATTGCAATGTGAGGAGTTGCTGACATGAAGCTGCGTGATTTGCTGACCCACCTGCCGCCAGAACGTCAACCCGCTCCTGGAGCTACTGCTCAGGCCCTGGAGGCGGCATTGGCTCGGGAGGTCAAGGGGCTCTGCACCAACTCCCATGCCTGCCAGCCCGGAGATCTGTTTATCGGTATGCCCGGCACCCGGGTAGACGGGGGCGAGTTTTGGCCCGGAGCGATTGAGGCTGGGGCGATCGCGGCCCTGGTGTCTGCCCAGGCCCTGCAGCGAAGGCCCGTCGATGCTTCGCAGCCCGTGTTTGCCATCGACGGCATCACCACTGCCTGCGGGGAGCTAGCGGCAGCTTTCTACGACCATCCCAGCCAGGGGCTAGACCTGGTCGGCGTCACCGGCACTAATGGCAAAACCACAACCACCCACCTGATTGAGTTCCTGCTCCAGGCAGCGCAGCAGCCGACAGCCCTCCTAGGCACCCTCTACAGCCGCTGGCCAGGATTTCAGCAAGTGGCCCAACACACCACGCCCTTTGCCGTCGAGCTGCAGGCCGATCTGGCGGCGGCTCGGGCCGCCGGAGCCACCGCCGCGATTATGGAAGTCAGCTCCCATGCCCTGGCCCAGCAGCGGGTTTGGGGCTGTCAGTTTAAGGTGGCGGTGTTTACCAATCTGACCCAGGATCATCTCGACTACCATCGCGATCTGGAGGACTATTTTGCCGCTAAGGCTCTGCTGTTTAGTCCTGACTATCTGCAAGGACGGGCGATTATCAACGGCGCCGATGCCTATGGACGCCGCCTAATTGAGCAGCTAGGCAGCGATCGCAGCTGGCGCTATGACATCAGCGATCCGACCGCCGATCTATACACTAGCGACCTCAGCTACAGGGCGACCGGCGTCAGCGGACAGCTGCATACTCCGGTGGGGAATGGGAGGTTTGCATCACCCCTGGTGGGGCAGTTCAACTTAGAGAATCTGCTGGCTGCCGTGGGGGCCGCGCTCTCCCTAGGATGTGATCTTGCCCCGATACTGGCTGCCCTGCCCCGGTTTCCCGGGGTGCCGGGGCGAATGCAGCAGGTACAAATCAGCGCCGAGCAGGACATCAGCGTGATTGTGGACTACGCCCATACCCCGGATAGCCTGAAAAATGCCCTCAAAGCGGCCCGCCCCTTTGTGCCCGGTCGCCTGATTTGCGTGTTTGGCTGCGGCGGCGATCGCGATCGCACCAAGCGTCCGCAAATGGGTCAGATTGCCTATGACCTCGCAGATGTCGTCATCGTCACCTCTGACAACCCCCGCACCGAAGATCCCCAGCAGATTCTGGCCGATATCGTCGCGGGGATTCCCGCCTCGCTGCCTGCCGAGGCGGTGAAGGTTGATCGAGCCGCGGCCATTCATCAGGCAATTATGACCGCCCAGCCGGGTGACGGGGTCTTGATCGCCGGCAAAGGACATGAAGACTATCAAATCCTGGGTACGGAGAAAGTGCACTTTGACGACCGAGAACAGGCCAAAGACGCCCTCGACCATCGCTATAGCCAGTCCTAAAGGCCGGGCTGGATCTCAGCCAGGGCGGTTGGCTGAAGGGTAAAAACTCCCGAGGGTGTGGAGCACCAGCGAATCCGCTTATATCATCTGTAGATGGTATAAGCGCTTTCTGCTTCTGGAGTCCTATTTTATTGGAGTCACGATGGAGTCCCATCGCCCTAGCGACAGCTCGCTACAGCAGGTATTAAGATCTAGCCCCGTCGCCCCCGAGCTGCTTCAGGTCAAGCCCCGAGGCTTAAAGGGGATTCTCAAAACCCTGCTGGATTTTTTAGAATCCCACCAGATTCAGGCCACCATGGTGGCCAAGCTGCCCCGGGGCAAAGCCTGGAAAGAAGACATCGATCGCTACCAGGCCACGGCTCCCGAGAGCGAATGCTACTGTTTGGCTCGCCATCCTGAGTCCAATGACAGCGCCACAGACGAGCCAACCGCGATCACCCTGGTGCCGATGCGATCACAGCAAAGCTGGCGGGGGGACTATTTTGTCATTATTTTGGCGACTGAAATATCTTTTTTAATGACTGCGCAGCGATTGAAAACAAGCACTGCCGCTAGCGCTGAGGGTGAGGCTGCAACGCCTACTCCGACTAGCTCAAAAACCTATCTGGACGTGGCCATTTCGATTAATCCCAGCTTAATTGCCGACGTGTTGCGGGCAGTGACGGGGCTGATTTCCGATGCCCATGCCCCGCTTCAGGAGGTGCTCGAAAGCTGGCAGGGGCAGCTCCGCACCCAGCTAGCCTGGTCTCCCACAGTGCTCGATCAGTGGCTGGTGTGGCAGTTCAAAATCCAAGAACATCTGCGTCAGGCAGCTCACGCCTATCGCAGCCAGGCCCTGTCAGCCGCCAATCTTGCTTCCCAAAACGAAGTGCTGATAAATAACCTGCGGCTTAAGGATGACTTTCTCAATACCGTCGGTCAGGAGCTGCGCACCCCGCTGACCACGATCAAAACCGCCCTCACTCTGCTGGGCTCCCCTAATCTCAAGGCCCCCCAGCGAGATCGCTATATGGCCATGATCACCCAGGAGTGCGATCGCCAGAGTGCCTTAATCCAGGGTGTTCTGAATCTGCTACAAATTGAGACTAGTTTTGGAGAAACTCGCCCAGACCCAATCAAAATCGGCACAGTAGTGCCTGCCGTCGTCAGTACCTATCAGCCCCTAGCCGCCGAAAAAGGGATAGATCTGAGCTGCACAATGCCTGACCATCTCCCCGACATCACTTGTCCAGAATCCTGGCTGCGCCAAATCATGATTCACCTGCTCAGCAATAGCATTCGCTTTACCCATCGCGGCGGTAAAGTCAGCGTCAGCGCTCACCAGGACACCGCTACGGTGGACATTGTCGTTAGGGACACGGGGGTGGGGATTCACCCAGGGGAAATTAGCACTATCTTCGACCACTTCTTTAAGGGGCGAAATTTGCCCAGTGGCGAAATTGAAGGGGCCGGACTCGGGCTCTCCATCGTCCGCCAGCTGCTCCTATACTGCGGCGGATCCATCAAGGTAGACAGCCAGCTGCACCAGGGCAGCACCTTTCATATTCAGCTTCCGGTCCACCGGAGTTAATGGCAGAGGAGTATGCCAGACAGCCATGGCAGCGTCCGTCTATCCAGGCGTGGCGGCAACCGCCGCGATCGCCCTAGATAGTGCGCGTTTCCAGCGGTAAGAATACCGTCAACACCTCGCCGCTCTGGGGTTTTTGCCGCACAATCAGCTTGCCTCCCAAGGCGCTGAACAGATTCTTGGTGGCATTGAGATTGAGGCTTAAACCCCCGGTTTCCGGCTGGAACATCAGCAGCCGCCCTAAGGACTGTAGCGGCGTGGGAGTTGTCACCGGCACAGGCGAATCTTCAGTGGAGTTGGACTGAAACTGCAGCTTAAGCTGATGCCCCGCTGGCGTTACGGTCAAGCTGATGTGGCTGTTGGGGGGGAGGCTCTGGGTAAAGCGCTCGATCAGGCCGGTGAGCACCTGCTGCAGCATGGCTGGGTCGCTGGTCACCATCGGCAGCTGAGCCGGCAGGTTAACGTCTAATTCGAGGCCCCGTCGCTGCACCTGCTGCTGCCAGGCCGGAATCGCCTGCTGAAAAATTTGATCCACTGAGATAG
>PYEQ01000141.1 GCA_003017785.1 filamentous cyanobacterium CCP5
GCCCCGTCTGCTCCGTCTGCTCCGTCTGCCCCGTCTGCTCCCTCATCTCCCTGTTCCCTATTCCCTAATCCCTGTTCCCTATCCCCTAATCCCTGTTCCCTATCCCCTAATCCCTCCATCTGCCCCTGCACCCTCTCCTTCACCGACCCATACGCCGCCATCAGCTGATCCGCCACCGCCTCGATTTTCTCCTCTGCCAGATCCCCCCGCTGTCTGAGCCAGGTGGTCAGGTGCGATCGCTCTAGCTGCTTCAGCTGATCCAGCACCGCATCGGGGGCCGCGTCGATGTCGTAAATTCGCTCAGCAAAATCTGCTTTCAGCACCGAGGGATGGAATGCCCACAGGGGGGTGTAGCGCAGATATTCTTCCGCATCCGCCAGAATCACCGCCTTGGGGCTGTCGTTTACCCTTTGAGACTGCAGCTTTTGCCAGAGCGCCTCCACATCCCAGTCTGACCAGTCGATGCGGTTAAATAGCTGCCGCAGCAGCTGTTGCCAGTCGGGCATCAGCTGGGAGAGGGCGCTGGTGGTGCTGGTAGGGGCAATCTTCTGGGAGAGATCGGTTCCGCCAATATCCGGCGAGTTGTCGTCTAGATTTGCGCTGCTAGAAGGCGATGGGCGGCGCTGTTCATCGATGATTCGGCGCACCTCTGCTAGCAGCGTGTCCTGCTGTTCCTCCAGAAGTTCTGGCAGGCGTTCTTGAAAGGTAGTGACCTGCTCTAGTTCTTCGGTAATTGACCGCAGTGGAGCCTGGGAGGTCCGGGGGGCGATCGCCTGCCTGAGGGCCGAAACCAGCCGTCGTCCCCCAGCGGCTACGGTGCCCAAAATCGAATCTGCCACGCTCGATAGGGTCGTCGAACTCAGCCAGGCAAATATCAGCAGATAGGCGGCCCAGAGAATCACTCCCAAAAGCACTCCCCGCCGGGGCTGCACAATCTCGCTAAACTCCGTTGCCAGCCATGCCGCTCCGAAGAGTACGGTCGAAAGGGTGGCAGCGACCCCAAAGCCGATTAGGTGCAGAATCGGCAGCGAGAATCCAGCTGCCTCAGATTCCCCCTCAGAATCTGAGGCAGGAGCCGTCTGGGGCTGTAAGAAGCTGCCCAAAATCGTCAGCCCCAGGGCTAAACCAAGATTGGTCAGCAGTAGCTGTAGGGCAAAGGCGACGAGCAGTCCGGCAAATAGAGAAAAGTACAGGGGCATAGGGGCCGCAAAACCGGCATTTCATCAACCTTACCGCGGGGGACTGGAGCCAGCGCCGTCAAGGGCCAAAGTTCTATCGGGGGAATGAGGAGCCACTTTAAATCAACGGGCCTGAGCCTGTAAGTAATTGTTACTGGTTGATCACCCCTGGCAGCCGCCGATCCACACTGGAGATGAAGGACATTTCAAGCAATTCCTTCGCGCTACAGGTTCTTGATCAAGGCTCCACCTCAGACGCCTGGCCAGAGGAGGTAAACCATGCCCCATACCGTCGTCGGGATTGTTGGCAGCTACCGCAAGCACGGCACCATCGACACCGCTGTTTCAGCGGTTTTGAAAGCGGCGGCAGAAAACGGCGCGACTACCCAGAAAATCTATCTGCAGGACCATACCATCGAGTTTTGCACCAACTGTCGCCACTGCCTGCAGGTGCCCGATCGCGGCGAATGTCCGCTGAAAGACGACATGGCTGCCCTGCTGGATCAAATTGAAGCGGCAGATGCGCTGGTGCTGGGGGCACCGGTTAACTTCGGCAATGTCAACGCCCTCACCCGCAAGTTTCTGGAGCGCACCGTCTGCTACGGCTACTGGCCCTGGGAAACCAAAGCCCCGGGAATGGATCGCAAACCGACGAAAACCGCCGTGCTAATAACTTCTAGCGCTGCGCCGGGACTGCTGGCGCGGTGGCTGACGGGGGCCATGAAAGCCCTGAAGGATCTGGCTCGGATGTTAGGAGCTAAACCCATCGGCACCCTTTGGCTGGGCATGATCGACCCGAAGGATAGCGGGCTTTCGCAGCGGCAGCAGCGCCAGGTGAAGCAGCTGGGGAGAAAACTGGCGATCGCTTAGCGCTACGCACAAGCTACTTCTCGATTTCATCTGAATCCCACCTGACCCCGTTTCAAGGAGCGGCAGAGAGAAACTTGTCCAACAAACAGTTGGAGGAACTTAGAACCAAACCGTTGCCAAGACTTTCTTTCTGCAAACTTCGGTAAGGCTGCGATAGTGCCTGAAAGCCAAATTTGCCGCCCGGGGGGAATTCGCTCCCCCCGGACCCCTGTCGACCAGGAGCGTCCAAGCGAAGGTTGGCCAAGCAACCAGTTGCCGCCCTGGACCTCGCGGAAGGATTGATCGGTCAAAGGTGATTTAGCGCTTCGCATCGATCGTGAAGCGAGGATCTTGATCTGTCTCTGAGCAGATCCGTTCGCGTCAGCGTTTCTCCTCTGTCCTCCCCCTTACTCCTCACCCCTCACACCTCACTCCTGGCCCCTACCCTTATCTCCAACCCCGATCGCGGCCTCAGAGTCGGCACTCTTTGCAACGACAAATCCTGATCTGGCAGGAGCTGCCAGTCGTAGTGGCGCAGCAGCAGGGCCATGACGATTTTCATTTCCATTTGGGCGAAGGCCAGGCCCAGGCAGACCCGGGGGCCACCGCCGAAGCCGACGAGGCTGAATTCGGTGCGCTTGTGTTCGGCCCGATCCGGACCGAAGCGATCGGGGTCGAAGCGATCGGGCTCAGGAAAGCAGTTGGGGTCGTACTGGGCCGATCGCATCTGATATAAGGCTTGCCAGCCTGCGGGGACATGGTAGCCGTTGAACTCAAAGGGTTTGACCACCCCGCGAAAGCCGCCGCCCACGGGCGGATACATGCGCTCAACCTCTTTGATGACCTGTTCCAGGTAAGGCATTTGCTTGAGCTGTTCCAGGTTCAGCTTCCCGGAGATGGCGAGGGCGTCTTGTTCTAAGCGGCAGGTTTTGAGGATGGCGGGATGCTGGGCCAGGGCCAGTAACATCGAAGCCAGCATGGAGGTGGTGGTTTCGTGGCCGGCAAACAGCATCAGTAACGCCTGGGCCTTGAGTTCTTCCAGGGTGAGGCGATCGCCGTTTTCGTCGCGGCTCTGCACCAGCAGCCCCAGGGCATCGTCGGTGGGGTGATCCATCCGTTCTTGTACCACCTGCTCGATGTGGGCCAGCAGGCGATCGCGGGCATGGAGGGCCTTGGCATAGGGCAGTCCCGGCAGGTTCAGGGGCAGGGTGAAAAGGCCGTTAGTCAGCTCCTCGAACCAGGCAGAGAGCTGCTGGGTCAGGGCTCCCGGCTGGCTGCCGATCAGCAGGGTGCTGGCGATTTCGAAGGTGAGCTGCTTGAGGGCCGGAAACGCCGTGATGGTTTCCTGCTGCCGCCAGGTGTCCAGGTACCGCTGGGCGATCGTGACCATCGTGGCAAAGTAGTTTTCTAACGCCCGACCGTGAAAAGCGGGCATCAGCAGCTTGCGGTTGCGGCGGTGCTGCTCCCCCTCCTGCAGAAATAGAGATTCTCCCAGCAGCTCGCGAAAGGTGGCGGGCCAGCCCTCCCGCCAGGAGAAGTGATCCATGTGGGAGGAGAGAATGAAGCGATTTGCCTCCGGCCCCATCATGAACACCGTGGGCCTCCCCAGGATGCGGGTTTTGAAGATGTCGCCGTATTCTGCCCGCCGCTTGTCGGCGAAGTCAGGGTCGTTGAGGAATTTCAGGGTTTCGCCGATGATCGGCAGGCCCAGGCTGCCGGGGGGCAACGGCGCGGAAGCGGTTTGAGCGGGGGAAGCAGGCACGGCAAGCAACGGGGTAATCTGCGCTTCTCACCGTAGCGTATTCCCCCGGCTCCTAGCCCCAAATCACCCCCCAATTCTGGCTCTCCGCGATCGCCTGAAGGGCTTAAACGACGGTGCAGGATTCCTGGTCGCAGGTGACGGAAGCAGCAGCGCTTTCAGGGACTACGGTGAATCCTCCAACGCTGATGCCTTCGAGGTGGTACTGATCCCGCAGGACTTGATTGAAACTGGCAATAATAGCGGGCAACTGGTTCTCGATGGTGGAACGAATGCGATCGGCCTCAGGGGGTACGTTTCCGACGGCTTCAACAGACATGGCTTTTAAGAAGAATAGTTAGGTTGGGATCAATTTTAGGGACAATGACAGCCCCAAATGGCGTTTGCTTCACGGCTCTACACATGAGCAAGCCGCGAGAATAACCTGGGATCATCGCGCTAGCACGGCCCTGGGACAAGCGGCCCTGACGATAGCTTTAAGCGCATTTGCTAACTCGGTTGCTCCGACAGGGAACTTAGTTGCTCTAACCGAGAACTTGGTTGCTCCGACAGGGAACTTAGTTGCTCCGACAGGGAACTTAGTTGCTCCGACCGAGAACTTGGTTGCTCTAACCGAGAGCTCGGTTGCTCCGACAAAGAGCTTGGTTGCTCTGACCGAGAACTTGGTTGCTCTAACCAACAGCTTGGTTGCTCTGACCGAGAGTGTGGTTGCTCTAACCGACAGCTTGGTTGCTCTGACCGAGAAGTCTTCGGCGGCGATCGCCAAGTCGTTTTGACAAGGACTATTCTCATGCAGGGCTGACGGCTCAAGCTCCATCAAAACAGCCTTTACCCGCTCCACAAGTACGGTTGAATTCCCAAAATCCTTCGAGTATTGTTTGAAGTTGCAGGGGGATGACTCTTGGCGGGGAAATGAGAGGCGGCCACCTCCCAAGTCCCCTGAACATCCCGAACTAGAACGAGTAGCTCGGAACGCCTAGAGCCATCTTAGGATCTGGCGTCTCTGGTGACACTCTCTCAGGGATGCCCTGGAGGTTTCCCCTGTTTTCCTCCAAACCAAAGGACACACATCATGTTCCATCAATCTGAGAGTGGATCGACCCATCAACCTGCCAATGATCCGGGCAGACCCCCCATTGCTCTACCGCCCCATAACCAGGAAGTGCTGAGGATGTTCCTCCTCGGCGACTACGGAGCCATCCGAGCCATGATCGGCAGACTCGCCACCAACGGCATCGCCGACGCCAATCGCTGGACCCCGCTCCAGCCCACAGGCCGAGAAGGGGAATACATCTCGGTACACACCAAGCGCATGGCCCCTGAAGTAAGGTAGCGATAAAGGGTGGGCGCTGCCCACCCTACTAACTATTAACTGAAAGAGCATTGGCAGCAAAACCCAGCACAAGTCGGAGGTTTAACCATGCATACAGCTTCACGGCATTAACTAAAGAACATGAGCTATAAATTCATTCATGCAAAGGTTTTCAATAATCTATCCTGATATATCTCTTCTCTTTGATCATCGCATAAATTCCTAGAAGCCTCTCTAAAAACTTACAAATTCAAAGACAATGGCCGCAATCAATAGAATTATCATTTCAGACACAGAAGTTCAAAAGATTCTGGTTTTGGAAGAAAGCCATTTTTGCGACATCAAGTCTATTGATATTTCTCCAGCAAAACTAACAAAAGCGATTTCTGCCTTTGCAAATGCAGAAGGTGGAGAGCTTTTCATTGGAATAGAAGACACACCTAGAGTATGGCGCGGATTTCAGGCTCAGGAGGCAGCAAATGGACATATTCAGGCATTGGAAGGTCTATTTCCACTTGGCACCGACTTTCAGTATGAATTCTTAAGTAATCCAAATGAAGCTGGCATTCTGCTAAGACTTCAAGTAGCGAAAACGCGAGATATAAAGCCAGCTTCTGATACAAAGGTTTACTTGCGGAGGGGCGCTCAAAGCTTACCAATCACCGACCCTGAAAGAATAGAGAGGCTGAAAAGAGATAAAGGATTAACCTCTTTCGAGTCTGAGCCAATTAATTGCCCCAGAGATTTAGTAACCAACTCGGAAAACATACTTGCTTTTCTGATTGAAGTTGTACCAACTGCAGAACCTGAAGTTTGGCTGCGAAAACAATTACTCTTACTTGACAACAAGCCTACAGTGGCTGCAGCTTTACTCTTTGCGGAAGAACCGCAAGCAATTATTCCTAAGCGTTGTGGCATCAAGATTTATCAGTACAAAACATCTCAAGATGATGGCACTCGAGAAAGTTTAGAATTCAACCCAATCTCAATTGAAGGATGTATATATAATCAGATTCGAGATGCTGTAAACGAAGCTTCAAAAATAGTTGAGTCCGTCCGGGTAAGAACTCCTGAAGGTTTAACTAGTGCAAAATATCCTCCTGAGGCAATTCACGAGATAGTGACGAATGCCGTGATTCATCGTGATTACTCCATAGCAGATGACATTCATATTCGTATTTTTGACAATCGAGTCGAAGTTCTTAGCCCGGGTACGCTGCCGGGACACGTGACGGTCACGAATATTCTTGAGGAGCGCTTTGCGCGCAACCCTGCCCTTATAAGAATTATCAATAAGTTTCCCGATCCACCAAACAAAGATGTTGGTGAAGGTCTGAATACAGCTTTTCTATCTATGCGAGAAATGAAGTTAAAGGAACCCGTCATCGACCAAACGGGAGGATATGTAAAAGTCATACTCCGCCATGAACCTCTCGCAACACCGGAAGAGGCTATTCTCAGTTATCTCTTAGAACATTCTGAAATCGCAAATCGAGACGCTAGAGAGATTTGCTATGTTAAATCCGAGAATAGAATGAAGCGAATTCTTCAAAATCTTGTCAAGAAAGACCTCCTTGAATCAGTGCCTGGCAGGACACGTTACAACGCAGCTTATCAGCTGACTGAAGCCGGAAGAGAAGAAGCCAGAAGAATGCAATAGCTATGATCACACGTATTAGCACCAAGCATCATTCTATTGGGCATTCTGATTAGAATCCACTTAAGCAATACCATGCCCAACTACCGAAGATTTGCCATTGCAGGGAGCACATACTTCATCACCCAGGTCACCTATCAGAGACAGCCTTGGCTATGTACTGACCTTGCCCGCCATACATTACGTACAGCCATCAACCACGTAAGACAAACCCGCCCTTTTTTGATCGATGCATTCGTACTGTTGCCAGATCATTTTCACTGCCTATGGACACTGCCCCAAGGCGACAGCGACTTGTCCACTCGTCTGAGGCTCGTAAAAACTTATGTTACTCGGCACTACGGAACTGATTTAGGGCTCGACTTAAAGGTTTCAGCCTCTCGCACCAAGCGTAAAGAGAAAAATCTATGGCAGCGCCGATTTTGGGAGCATCTAATTCGAGATGAAACCGATTTCGCTCGGCATTGTGACTACATCCACTTCAATCCGGTTCATCATCAACTCTGTCAAATGCCTACAGCCTGGCAATTTTCAAGTGTGCATCGATTTATTGCTCAAGGAGTTTATCCACCAGGTTGGGGCGATCGCGCCTTTTCTTGCAATCTGGATGTAGATCAAGCAGATCAACTTGAAAGCTGACGGTGCGTTTGCTTAGCAGCAACGCACCCTACAGTAGAAGCAACTAAAATAGAACTAACTATCCCCCTATGTTCAAGGAGCTTCTACGACCTGGACTCATCCGGGGTAGTAGGGCCGTTAAATTAGCCGTATAGACCTACATGCAGTTTGAGTGGGATGAGGCAAAAAATCTAGAAAACATTCGCAAGATGAGATTGATTTTGCTGACATCCCTCAAGTGTTTGAAGGTCCAATGCTCATTGATCTAGATGATCGGTTCGATTATGGCGAAGATCGTTGGCTCGGTATCGGTTTTCTGGGGAACGGCGTAGCGGTTGTAGTTTGGACAGAGAGACAGAATGACGTAATTCGGATCATCTCAGCGCGAAGGGCGAATCGATATGAACAACAAAGATTTAGACAGTACCTCTCGTACTAACTGGGCAGCACTAGAGGCAATGGACGATGAGGAAATTGATTACTCTGATATTCCTCCGTTAACAGAGGAATTCTTTGAGAAGGCAACTTTACGCATTCCTGCCACACAGGCACAGCGCTTAGTTCAAATTGAGCCCGATGTATTGAAGTGGTTTCAATCTCAAGACGGAGAGTATAAATCTCTTATTAATTCAGTACTACGTCGCTATATTGAAGGTCAAGATGAAAGGCCAGCAGTATAGCAAGTGCGATCACTATTAGAAGGTGGAATGACTTTTTTAACAATTGATTCACTGAATATCCCCGCAGTTCAAGCAATCGAAAGAACAAACGATACCCTATCTGTTGATCTCTCAGATGGCCGCACTATTGCTGTTCCGCTCCCATGGTATCCACGTCTATTGCATGGCTCATCCACAGAGCGTCAAGATTGGAGATTGATCGCCAACGCTGAAGGCATCCATCGGAACCAGCTCGGTGAAGACATCAGTTATTTCTCCCGTTAACAAAAGACTTCTTTATTCGGTGAGCAAGGCAAATTAGCCGAGTGGGAGAGAGAAGAACAGCCAAATCCTCGATTTGCTATAAGGATGTGGGTTAAGGTGAGCCCAGCCGATCAGGCGTTGTGATCCAGTCAGAATTACTATGGCCGAAACATCCGCTCCAAAGGTCGTCGTCGTGGGGGCTGGCTGGGCTGGCCTGGGGGCTACCTACCATCTAGCTCAGCAGGGCTACGACGTCACCCTGTTAGAGGCCGGAGCCTATCCGGGGGGACTGGTGGCCGGTTGGGAAACCCCCGGTGGTCGGGCTGTGGAGGCAGGCATCCACGGCTTCTGGTACCCCTACCGCAACATCTTCGCCCTCACCGACGCCCTGGGGATTCAGCCGTTTACCCCATGGACGCGATCGCACCAGTATTCCCCCCACGGGCTGGAGGTTGAAGCGCCCCTGTTCCAGGCAGAGCCCTACCTGCCGACCCCCCTGGGCACGTTTCTCTATACCCGCTTCAAGCGGCTCCCTCTCAGCGATCGCATCTCTGCCCTGCCCCTGATGCAGGCAATGATCGACTTCGATAACTCTGAAGCCGCCTGGCAAAAGTACGATCGCATCACCGCCCGAGAGCTGTTTCGTCAATACGGTGTGTCGGCACGGCTGTACCACGAATCCTTTGAGCCGATGCTGCTGGTGGGGCTGTTCGCCCCCGGAGAGCAGTGTTCGGCGGCGGCGGCCCTGGGCATGCTCTACTACTTCATCCTGGCTCACCAGCCAGATTTTGACGTGCGCTGGTGTCGGGGCACGGTGGGAGCGCAGATTTTTCGACCCTGGACCCAGGCGATCGAGCAGGCCGGGGGCAAAATTCTGGCGAACCACCGGGTTAGCGATGTGAAGGTGGAAGACAACCAGGTGACGGCGGTGGTCTGTGGAGATGAGGTTTTCGATGCGGATGCAGTCGTGTTTGCCGTGGGCATCAGCGGCCTGAAGAAAATTGTCGAACAGTGCCCCGACCTGAGCCGTCGCTCGGAGTTTCGCAACCTGCGCAATCTCGGCGGCATCGACGTGCTGGCGACCCGTTTATGGCT